>CAXGXG010000051.1:0-8587 GCA_964013525.1 uncultured Alphaproteobacteria bacterium
ATTGACATGCACGATCCGTTCTTTGTGGCTTTTTCGGATACAGATTCTTGCACGACGGATTCTTGTAACCTCTATTCCTACAGCGGAGGCAGTGCCTCCCCACCTGTTTTGCCGCCAACGGTCCTGTCCGATTTGGATATATCCGGCTGTACATCGGCCGATGACGACGGCACTTTGCCGCATCACCTTATCTCTTCAATTGAAGGGGTTGGCAGTGACCTGCCGGAAGTCCTTCTTTATTATTGCGGCATCAGTCTTCCGGTTTGCCAGCGTATTAACATCATGCACGGCGTAAGGGGCGAAGGGGACGCCCCTGTAGTTACGACGTACGGTTCGACCGCAACAAATGATTACCAGTATTTTGCGGACAATCATACCAACCCGATGGCGGTAACAACGATAAATCAACTGTCCTCTGGTGACAGCCGCATCGTTGGTCATCAGGTTTTTTGCAGCGAACGTGAACCAACGACCACCGGAAAAGGCAATTACCTTTTCTATGTCCTTGTCCCACGATAAGGATTAGATAAAATCCCATCTATATTTTACCGGACTTTAAAACTTGTTTGGTATTCTAAAGATATAAGCAGTTATGCTTATATAGTGCCTCCTTTTATTTAAAGTGCCTCCGTCCTTGTGACGGGGGTTCTTTTCTTTGGGAGGGGCATTTTGCTGAAAACAGCGCTAAAGGTCTAACGGTTGTTGCGGAAAATACGCGGTTTGCGGCGTTCACGCGCACCTTGGTCTGGTGCCGGGGCATCGTTATCATTATCCGCATGATAGAAATCTATCGTCAGATGCGCGACGTAATCTTTGTCACGCCAGTTGCTGCCCGTACGGGTTTCAAAACCGATGTAATTCGGGGTTTGGGTCATTTCTTTTACGATGGTCGCCTTTCCGGATTTTAACCGGACGGTTTGGCCGTTTTCAGCCTTGATCACTTTGTGACCGTTTTCTTTTAACAGCTCTTCATTTTTGTCACGCAAATTCTGATCCCCGTGGACGGGAATAATGGCCTGAGGTTTGGTCATCTCCGCCAGTTTCACAATCTCGCTGCGTCGGGCATGGGCGTGTGGGTACAGTTTATGTTCGGGATGCCCCATCACCGTAAAGCCCTTTTCCTTTAATGTCTTAAGCAGCATATATTTGTTTTCACGATCCTGGCCGCCGATATTCGGGCCGCAAAACAAAATAATATCGTTTTTCGGGTCCAGTTTTAACAAGCGGTTCTGATCATAGGCCGCGCGCGCCAATGATGAATTGCGCTGTCCCATGACACCTGCCACCAAAACAATGGAATCACCCGGCTTGCCTTCTTCCATTTCACGACGGTCCACGGTTGAGCTGAGGTTGCGGATCTTGATCTTCTCACGGATATAATCGCTCAGCTTCAGACCTGTTTCACGCAGGGCCTGGAAAACCTGTCCGTGTGACCAGCCTTCGATAAAGAATTTACGGCCCATCTGGCTGGTAACTTTGGCGATAGAGGCCATATTCTCTTCAAAACCCGGGTGGGTGGCGATCACCAGACGTTTATCAGGATTGTCTTTAAAAATCTTGGTCAGGGTTTTTCTGAACTCAGCCTCAGTGACCGGCTTTTTGTTACTGTCCGCACCTGTCGAATCCATCAGCAACAGGCTGACATTATCACCCGTCATACGTTTGTATTGAGCAGGATCAAAATTCGGCCCCCATGTCAGGCTGTCATCCATTTTCCAGTCGCAGGTATGAACAATGTTGCCCTCAGACGTTTCAAAAACAAGTCCCAGCGATTGCGGGGTTGAGTGACTGACCGAGAAAAATCCAACCTTCAAACCCTCATAATGCAGCTTCTGCCCCGGGGTTACATGACGAACCACAGGCCACTCGGACGGCGGGATGTTTTCATTATCCAGATGTTGATAAAGGCGCTGTTTGGTATAGGGCGTTGCGTGGATGACGGGCATGCGGTAACCCATCAGCATCAATTTTGAAATCGCGCCAATATGGTCTTTATGAGAGTGAGAGAGGATAATACTCTCCAACGGTTTCTCGGCCGGCTGAACTTCCCCATTTTCATCAATGCGGTCAAAATAGCGGCGCATATCCGCAATCACCGAATCGCAATTGGACAGGGCTGCGTGTTCGGGTTTTTTACGGTCGCCGAACATATCACCTGGATCAACCATCACACGCAAAGGTTCACCCTTTTCGTATTCGATTTCCATGATGGATGTATTGCCGCCGATGCGGGCTTTGTTCAGTCCGGATAAAAAGTGATAGTAGACATTGGTGACGGTTTTTGCAGGCGGGCGTTTTCCCTCTTCAACGAGATCATTGAAATAATGGGAATAGCGCGTCATTTTTACCCCGCCTCACGCATGGTTTCGGACCTCAGACGCATCCAGCGCCATGCAATGGAATTCAGGGTATTGAACCTGACATCCCCATCTGGCAAAACGTTTTTGCAAATGCCTTCGCGCATAACAATATTCTCAATATCATCGGGGTCCAGCATGATCAAGTCAATGCTGTCCAACGCCTTGATATTATTGAGGCGGCGGGCAATCGCCGCAGTGTCGTTCCATGGCAAAATCATATGTCCGTGTCTTTCTGTGATGGTTAAGAATCTATCAGAAATCGCGGTAAATGTCGATGATTATTATAAAAAATGGAATGTTGTCAGTGGATCAAAATACGAGATAAAAACTAATTTGGGCGTGTTACTTTGACAATTTTTGCCCATGTTCCGTGAATATTCACCATTGCCAGGTTGCCATCATTACCAATAAACACATTGTAAAAGGTGTCCATGTCTAGCGTATCATCAGGGCATTGGAAACCGATGAAATCAACACGATAATATGCATCGTTGCCTGGCAATGAATTCAACCCGAGGCTTTGCCAACCGCCTTGCGGCGCTTGGCTTTGATCTTGAAGCAACTGCTGCCCTGTTTCTTCCAGCTCGCAAATTTGCCCGGTGTGCATACGGGCTTGCTTGCCTTGGATTGTGAAGGTTTCATTCAGCTCTTGCATCGCCTTTTGGATATTCAGACGATCATAACTAGATGGATTTCCCAAAAGACGTTGAATTTGCCATGCTCCATTAAATGGATTGTTCTCATCAACAACGAGCTGGTTGTCCTCGGTAAACGCCCCGTATGCAACCGGGCCCGTCTCTGTTGTTTGGGCGCATGCCGGTACAGACAACAACAAGAAAGACAATGCGATAATATGCTTTTTCATCATGGTTCTATCCGATCCAGCTTTAACCAGGTTTCCCAATAATTTAAAACGACGGGGCGATTACCTGCGCCGATTAATATCTCTCGCGTGGATTGGCTATATCCAGGGCAGGCAAGATTGATTTGAGCAGCTTCGTATTCATAAGGCGAATTTTCAAGCGGCGTGAATCCTAAGCTTGACCAATCCCCCTTTTCATTTCCAAATTCGTAATCACTCAATGTAATGGTCTGGCTGTTCTCAATTCGACAGACCACACTTCCAATTTTGACCGCACCCTGTGCAATCTCAACAGACTTTGAAACTTCATTCCGTGATTCGTTGAATGTACCTAGTCCATGTGGGCCTGCGCTACCCAACGCCTCCGTAATCTGCCAGCTGCCATCTATGACAGGCGCGGAATACGCCAGGCCTGTCCAAGCAAGCACCGATGCGGTTGCCAATCTAAAAATCATAGGTTTTAGTTTCATATTTTTAACCATCACAGGCTCCGAACAATGCAGATTCACGCGCACGACGTTTTGGCAATCCTGGCAACACAACCATGCGGCCTGTTCTTCTGTCCCTTGAATAAACGTAATCCAAAATCTTGGCCTGCGCAGCTTCATAATCACCCGCATTTACAAGATCAACCAAGCTCGTGCGACAGAAGTTTCTTCGCCCCATATAAAACGCCATACTGGTTAGGGCCTCAAACTGGCTTTGTGTTAGTGGCGCGGTCACACAACTGCGTACATCATCCATTGCAATTTCATTGTCGCGTCGATACAAGTCCATCACTTGCTCATCCGTCAATGTCATGTTCAGGTAGGGTTCACCAGGTTTGATCAAGTGTCCAATACCAATTGTCATGTTTCCAACGCCATCATCATAGGCTGTATTTCTATATCCTTCTTCTTCCATAACCGCCTGAATGTAATTGTCACTAATCGTGATTTCTGACGGTGGGCGTTTCTCACGTCCCTGAGGTGTTGAACAATCATACGCAACACCACCATATGGGCACCCGGTGTCTTCTGATCCATGGTCGTGATCATGGTCATCATGCTCACCCGTTCCCCCACTTTCTTGGATGGCTTCATCATAATCCGCAAAATGGTCTCTCGGATCAACGGCTTGACCGTTCACGCGAATTTCAAAGTGAAGATGCGGACCGGATGATCGGCCTGTGCTACCTACAGGGCCGATATATTGTCCTTGTTCAACGCTAGATCCGACAGGCAGCGGGGATTGCTGGTTCATGTGTGCATATCTGGTCGTAACGCCATTTCCGTGATCCATATAAACAACCCATCCATAAGATGCGCTGAGGTAATTTCTTGTAACCGTTCCTGCCCGAGTCGCATAAATTGGGGTGCCAGTTGGTGCGGCAATATCAATCCCTCGGTGCTGCCTGCCGCCACGTGGGCCGTAATCGGAATTAATAACATGACCTCTAACAGGCGTGATAAAGTTGCCGTCTAACTGCGAAAGCGCCAAGTCAGCATTTGTCGTCGTACAACCGAACGGATCATTTGGAATTTCAAAATCGACTATTGAACATTCTTGAATCTCTTCTTTTTCCTCATCTGTCAGATCATTCGGATCCACAGGATCGTAAGTGTCCCAAATGCTGCGATCGATATTACTAATGGGCAAATTGCTTTGATCAAATTCCGGTTCAGAATACTCCAGATCGCGGGCAAATTCACTGGCGTACATAACGGACAGTTTTTCTAGGCGTTTATACATCAAATTCCACTGCATCAGATGTCCGGTCGCCACATCCAGATTGTTCTTTAACAGCTCGGCCGGATTTTGGGTCAGTTGGGTTACGAAATCAGGCGTTGCATAACGCTCCTGAAACAGGGCTTGTGTAATTTCAAACATACTGGGGATATCGGAGGTCTGGTCACGCGGAATATTGGCCGCAACGCGAATATCCTGAACTGCCGTCAGTGGATCCGCGTCCGGGCGGCTGGAACGGTCTGACATCATCTGGCCCAAGACGGCATGAATCGCATTTTTGCGCGCGGCGTTTGAACGGATCATATTAAATTGGTAAACCGCAGTCGGGTTCGCCAGAATATCTTCAGGGATAGCCTGGGCCGGCACCTGGTCGACAAAGGCACGCTTGGCCGCCATCATCATGTCCTGATTGGCTTCGCGGTTCATATCGATGGTCAGCTCTTCGCCCCACAAAAGTTTTGAGCCGATGGAGATATCCTTATTGATCATTGCGGGATCGGCATTTTGACATGGCATCACACCCCCGTTGGCTTCGGGATCACAGTATGGACCCGTCAGTTCATTCCATTTGTCCGCAATAACAGCCGATGGGCCTTCGGCTTCGGGTGTGCCTTTTTCAGCTGTGGCCATAGCCGCCGCAGAGTTTGACATCCCGCGAGCGATGCCTTCTGATGCCTTGGCGCTGAAATTGATACCGGTTTGTGTATTGTTTTGTGCAGGGGTTGTCGTGCCGCCGCCACAGGTCGGCACATTTTCCTGCGCCTCGCCACACACTTTGGTCGTCCGGCGGAACATTTCGCCACCACAGCACTCGTAATAAAAGGTCGTATTCTGGCCGTTTTCACACTGGGTATTGGATAGACCGGTTTTATAACGGTCTGAATAGATCCCGCCATTGAACGTACAGGAATTGGGGCGGTCTTCGGGGCTAGAGGTACTGATCGGTCCATTAACAATCGCATCAGTCTGACAAACCTGATTGGAATAGCTGGCTTCCTGACGGGCGTTCGCCTCATGCGCCTGGCCCTCCAGAACGTGACGGGCCAATTCCTGGCCATCCATCATCATCCCGCGGCTAGCCGTTTCCGACATACGGGCGGCCCCTAACTGGGCTTCTGCATCTTCGCTGGCCGGGCGCATTTCTTCATTATGCCATTCGGTCGTTTCAATGCGGACATTTTCACTGGTTTCTTCAACACGTGTGACAACTTCGTCCTGCCCGCTTTGAACATCAGCGGTTAAATAATCGGCAATCGTGCCGCCGAAATCGCCCAAAAACCCGAATGAGTTGGCCAACCACAAGCCGATTGATGCAACCGATGTTGCGGGCGTTTCACAAATCGCTTTGGCTGGACGCGGCTGGGCGATGGTCAGGCCTGTGGCCACAACCGCCATTACAACAACCAAAGACAGTGTCGTGCGAATGCGTTTATGAAGGCCTTTCCATTTCTTCATCAATCATTCCCCCCACGGGCAGAAAGCTGATTGGAAAGCTGGATGGCAAACATGGTCGATAAACGCTCCATGCGGCTGTTCAGCTCATTCATCATCATCAATCGCAGGGCTTTAAGATGCAGATCCTGCTGGGCCATTTTGTCCTTGGACCCTTTTAACTGGAAAATATAGGGCGGTGAATTTACATGTTCGATATACGCCTGACGGAATTCATATTTACTGGGGCGCTCTGAAATATCGCTTTCGGGCACCCCGGCGTTTTTACGCATATTGCCGATATATTCGTTTTCCTGACTGGACGGCATACGCTCTGCCACCAAATCCCAGATTAATCCAACGGATGCATTCATATGCGCGGCGGATTCGCGTTTTTTCAAAATTTGTTCACGCCCGGAAACACTGTCCAATGCGGAGCGTGGAACCGTCGACGTACGTGGACGCCCGACCAGATTGTCAACAGCTGACCCCAGAACAAGCAAGTCCTCCATCCCGTCAACATCCAATGTATCCTTACCGAACAGGGTGCGCGAAATCTCAATATCATCATCCACGCGGCTGCCGTTTTCGCGGCATGGGGCGCGGCCACCATTTTCATAGACGTTACAGAATTTTGATAAATACAAATCATAATCCAGCGCATTGCGGCGGATCGGGTTTGCGCTCAGGCGTTCTTCAGCCGCCGCCATTAGCTCCTCGTCAGTCATCTGGGCTTGGGCCTCGCGGATCAGACCAAAATCACCGTCAGCTGCGGCCATGGTTTGCAACCGCTCGCCATATTCAGGCCCGTAAACTTCCGCCAGATATTCAGGTGTCAATTCACGTGATACGGATGTCATCCCATCTGTAAACAGGGTGGTCATCGCATTTGTATAAGCTTTTGTATCCTCAGTCACGGTGACGTAATGCGGGGTTACCGCATCAAATACACAGCTTTCTTCACTGTATTCTGTCTTGGTTCTGATTTCTGAAAGCTCTGCACCCCGATCCATCAGCGCATCATTATGTACGGCCGCACTTTGTGTGGCCAAAAGGTTCTGCGTCTGGTCTTGAATGGCAACGGATTCCTGCATGGTTTCTGCCTGAAGGGCGTTTTCCAGCTCGCTCGCGCGTTCACCCAGACCCAGTCTGAAGCTGTCGCTAAGGTTTGTAATTTTACCGATCAAATCCGTCAGCTGGACAGGTAGCGTCACAGATACGGTTTGCTGCAAATTGGCAATAATGCGTGAAATCTCATCCGCTTGGCGGGTGATGGCATTGCCCTGTGCCTCTGTCACTTCTGCATTGGTTTCACAGATCGCGTAGGCAGGATTTGCGCTGAATGTCGCTATGCTTAAAACGGCGGCAACAGCCCCCATGCGAAGGATATGCGAGAATTTCGTTATCATTCCGACCCCTCTGCGTTCGTGACTGAAGTATTATTATCACCAAATGTGCCGCTTGCCGTTGAGTCCACTTCCATTGCGGTTTGAATGGCAAGGGTCAAAAGACCGCGCTCCATCAGTTCGTAATAATCACGCAATTGCATCAGGTAAAATGCGCTGAGGACCACAGCTTCGCGTTTTGCATTTGCGATATCGCCCACCTTGTCGAGGTTGTATTCACCGCTTGCAAATTTCTCGGTGCTCATCGCATGCATAATTTCTTTATAACTTGTTTTATCAGGATTAATCTCACTCAACGGGATACGCGCATTTTCGCGCAGTTCTTTTACCAGTTCGTGTGCGCCCTGAACAGGCATACGTGTGGATTTGATGTAATCGACAACAGAACGCGCGGCATTCTGCCGGGCAAGGAAAACACGTTGATCCAAAATCTCCTGACGGAAATCGCTTGTATTGGGTGGAACAATCTGTGGCGGTGACAGACTGGTCAGGTTCTCGATCATCGCCTCGGCACCATGCTTGACGGCCGGATCATCCAGATCCAGAACCAGGGTGTTGAACAAATATTTGGTCGGATTCACATCCATGCCGCGGCTGTTTTCAGGGCTTTGAATTTCAGGACAGCCTGTATTGCCGCCATTGTCATTCGGATCTGCCAAGAATTGGCAGTAACGTGCCCATTGATAGCCCATATGACCGATCGGTCCGGCTTTCCAACTGGATGACATTTGCGCGTCCTGGACGTTTTTTTCAAAGGCACTGCCCTCCAACCCCTTAAGGCCCGGAGTTAGACGACTGAC
>CAXGXG010000052.1:0-8528 GCA_964013525.1 uncultured Alphaproteobacteria bacterium
GGTCGGTTCTGACTATACCTCCGACCTTCGCATCGGCCCGAAAATTCTGAAAGGGACTGTGGATATCTATTTGCGGATCCGCAATACGCTGTGTTTCCTGCTGGGGAATCTGGGTGGTTATGGCGAGGATCAAAAACTTGATAATTATGACATGCTGTCGGACCTGGATCGTTACATTCTTCACCGCCTGACTGAGGTGGACGACGCCGTCAACGAAGCGCTGGAGAATTTTGATCTGCACAAAATGGTGACCACCCTTCACCATTTCTGTAATTTTGACTTGTCGGCCATTTATTTTGATATCAACAAAGACAACCTGTATTGCAATGCCGAAGATTCGGATGCACGTCTGGCCTGTCAGTATGTTTTGAACAAGGTCTTTAACTGTCTGGTACGCTGGCTGGCGCCGATTCTGGTCTTTACCGCCGAAGAGGCGTACCTGGCGCGCAAGGGCCTGTCCTTTGACGACCGCGAAGAATCCGTTCATCTGCAGCCTTTCCCGGAAATTCCATCCCCATGGAAAAATGCGGATGTGAAGGACAAAATTGATCAGCTGTTGAATGTTCGCCGTGTTGTCACCGGTGCGATTGAAGTGCAGCGCCGTGACAAGGTGATCCGTTCATCGCTGGAGGCGAAACCGCATGTCTATATTGAGGATTCAGCCCTTCGCAAGATGGTGGAAAATACCGATTTTGCCGATTTCGTCATCACATCTGACATTGAAATTCATGACGGGCAAGGGCCGGATCAGGCTTTCCGTCTGGATGATGTCGAAGGGGTATCGGTCACAATTGACAAGGCCGAGGGCGAAAAATGCGAACGCTGCTGGAAGATCACAACAGATGTGGGCGAAAATGATGCCAAAGCACCGATCTGCAAACGTTGCGCGGATGTTGTGGAAAAGATGCCGGATGTGGCGCTCAGTTCAGTTGCTTAAAAGGTGATTTGCGCTATCTTGTTTAGGAAAGTGTTATTACTTTTTGGGTAATATATTAACGTTAAGTATGATTAAGGAGATATTCTAATGGAAATTACCGTTCATGGTAAACATATCGATGTTGGCGATTCCCTAACACAGCATGTGGAAACAAACCTGACCGAGGCGGCGGAAAAATATTTTCCAAATCCCATTGAGGCAACCGTTTTGTTTTCCAAAGAGGCCGATCACCGCATCAAATCCGACATTACCATTCATTTGGGCAAAGACATTGTTCTAAAAGCCCACGCGGAAGAGGGCGATGCCTATGGCGCGTTTGACGCAGCAAATGAAAAATTGTCCACACGGATGCGCCGTTACAAGGGCAAGATGAAAGACCACCACCGTAAAATTCATGATATTCCGGCAGAGCGTGAAACACCTGCGGTTTACAAAACGCTTGAAGCTCTGGCCGATGATGGTGCAGATGCAAACGAAGATGCGGGCGAACCAACAGTTGTTGCAGAAATGGTGACAACCATTCAGGAAATGACTGTGGGTGACGCGGTTATGCGTTTGGAACTGGCCAATGCCAATGCGATGGTTTTTGAAAATGTTGAAAATGGCGAGATGAATGTGATTTACCGCCGCGAAGACGGACACATCGGTTGGATTGATCCATCCTGGAATAAAAAACAGGCAAAAAAATCTGAAAAATCCGCCTAATTTAATTACATAATAAAGTCCAATAATATGAAGGGGTTGCTGTATGGCAGCCCCTTTATGCATTCCATAATACTTGTTTTATTTGGTGTTTTCGGCTATATATGATATCCCGATTTAACAACAAGAAAAACACGAGTCGTATCCATGATCCTTGAACCTGAAATGACAATGATTGATATCCGCGCCCGCAGTAAAAAGCAGGTTTTGGAAGATATTGCACGCGGCATTTGCCAGCATTTCCAAGGGCGTATGGATTGTACGGCCATGTTAAATTCACTGGTCAGCCGTGAAAACATCGGCTCGACAGGTATTGGCGGTGGTGTGGCCATTCCGCATGTCCGTATCAAAGGTTTAAAGAAAAACAGCGGCGTTTTTGTCCGTTTGAAAACACCTGTTGATTTTGATTCGGCAGACGGTCAGCCGGTTGATTTGATCTATGTTTTGTTGGCATCCGGCGAAAACCGTGGGTCTGCTTTAATGGAGCTTTCGCGTGTTTCCAACTTTTTTCGCAATCCAGAATATTGTGAACGTCTGCGCGCGTGCAAAGATCCGTTTGGGTCCATCCATGCCTGTAACGAAGAACAGGCGCGTGCAGCTGCGTAATTTCTCTTCTTAACCCATTTCAGAATCTATTCGCGGCTGTTTTCGAAACGGCTGCGTGATCAACCCGGTGATCGGCTGATCCTTGACCCCGGCGATGCCCAGTTCCACATCGCGGCTTCGCTTTATACGGCTTTGGCTGCGAAAAATCGGATCCCACAAGCTGAACAAGGTTGCGTAGTTGCCGTTCCGGTCCCGCACATCCGTATGGTGGTGAACCCAATGTATGCCGGGTGTAACGATGACTTTGGAAAGGATTCGGTCCATGGCATCAGGCAGGCCAAGGTTCGAATGATGAAACAGCGTGAACATTAGGACCAGCGTTTCGAAGATGATCACGGAAGAAAACGGAATGGCAAACGCCATGATAATAATTGCCCGGACAAAAGCGGCAAAGAAAATCTCCCCAAAATGAAAACGTATGGCCGATGTTGTGTCCAAATGTCTGTCGATATGGTGAACGGCATGAAAACGCCACAGAAAATCAATGCGGTGAACCGCGCGGTGCCAAAAGTACAAGAAAAGGTCGAGGATGATAATGTCACCCAAAATCAACCAGCCGCCGTTCCATACGGCAGGGCGATGCCAAAGGGCATGGCCGCTGGCCCAATAGGTCACATTCAGAATGACAATCAGTGACAGGGCGATGTTGATGGGCCAAAAGCCAAGGTTGCGTGCCACCCGTTTTGAAAAAGGGCGTGCAGGCCGTGCGGGAAAAATGCGTTCCAATCCAAAAAGGAGAAGAAATGTCATTGCCACCCACAGGGTTTTATATTCAATCAGAAAATCCATTCTGGATAAGATAAACGCACGGGGTCCGCACGACAAGGCACGATCTTAAACCCTTGTAATAGCTTGGCTAAAAATGGGAATTTGCATCAAAAGTTGCGGTAGCCGACCTGAACATTGGCAGCGGGTACATTGCGCTGCGCCATATCCATGGTTTGTACGCCATAGCTTCGATCCAACAGCGGGGTCAGTTCGGGCGCAATAACCGATTTGAACAGCTGGGCCGTCAAACCACTGGTAAAGCGGTAACGCGCAGCACTTGGTCCGTCAACAAAGGCGGTAACGGTTCCATAGAAACGGTCATCAATGGCATAAACAAATGTGGCAGTACGGCTGCGAACCTCGGATCCGATCACGCGGCCACCTGCGCTGACGCGGTGGATGCGGTTGTCGCCGGTACCTGTCTTGGCACCGACCGGCAGGATTGTACCGTCGCTTAAACGGATGCTTTCATGCGCGCGGCGTGCCGTACCCATTTCAACAACGTTTTGCATTTCGCGGCGTGCCAGACGTGCGACTGCCGCGGGCATAACGCGTTCAGGCTTGGCCGCGGCGGCATTAAAGATCATGGAATACGGTGTATTTTCTGCAAAACGGATTTCGGTGTATTTTACCGATGGCACCAATAGGCCGTTGTTTTGTAATATTCCGGACAGAGTGGCAAGGGCTGCGGGCGTATCACCTGACGATCCCAGTGCTGATGCATAGGATGGTGTCATACGTGAAAACGGGAAGCCGTTTTTCTCCCACGATGCGTGGATATAGGTGAAGGCCTCAGCCTCGACCACGGAACGAATGCGCGTGTTTTGACCTTGCATTTTATCGGAATTGATCAGCCAGTCATAAACCTCGACGCGGGTTTCGGCAGACGCGTCCTTGGCAGCGGCCCAAGTTGATTCGGGATGTGCGGCCAGATATGTCCCCAACCATAATTTTAGCGGGTGGACGTTTGTCAGATATCCGCGGTCGTGTAGGTTGAATTTGCCAGGCCCGTGGTCTTCGTACAGGTCGGCATAATCCTGATCGCTGCGGCAGCGCGAAGTGCAGTGTTTATTAATGTAATCTGTCATGCCCGCCAGGTTGCCGCCCGGGATCACCGAACGGTAAACAACAGCCAGCTGTGTCGGGGTTTTGCGTGTGTCTTCGGCCAAAACATCCAGCATGTCGGGGATGCTTTTCCCTTCCAGATCTTTCCATCCGCGCCACAGGAAGATTGTTCCTTCGCGGCTGGCGAATTTTTCCAAATATTCTTTACGGTCTTCACTGTCCGGATTTGTATAAATATCGGGATCAACATTCATTTTCTGGTGAATATTGTAATTGACCAGATCGCGCATAATGCGAACAAACGGCAGATTCAACGACTGATGCAGGGATGTTTTGACAGTGGCATTCAAACCGTTGCTTTTGCTGTCAAAGTTGCTGAAACGGTGAACGCCGCCGCCGGTAAAGAACCGTTCATTCGGGCTTGCGCTATAGCGGCGATCCAACGCGGCTTCCAACATACCGTCGAGGGACTTGTCCGTATCTTCGGCAGACAGGTAATCGACCGCAAATTGTGTCAGGTTGTCATCCTCATGAATGCGCAAAGCCTGTAGGCGCGCGGGGCTCCACCCCTCGAAACGCTCGTGCAGCTCGGCCATAACTTCCAGATAGGTCACCATGGTGCGCAATTTGGCGGTTGAGCCCAACTCCAGTTTGGAATCTTCGTTCAGGTTGAATTGACCGTCAAGGTTGTCAGCCTGTACGCGCAGAACATTGCGTCCATCCGGCATACGTTCGTACATGGTAAAGGTATAGGTGACATCCTGTGTCATTGCCGGCGGCAACAGGCGATAACCTGTCAGGCCATAGGAGGCAGCGGTTTCAGGGTCTTTGATTTCATGAAGACGTTTGGAAATTTCACGATCAACATCAACATCCAGTGTGGTTGTTGCGGTGATGTCGTAACGGTTTAACTGATACAAGCTTTGCAACCCGAACAGCTTCATCATATCGATTTGCATAGCCGAACGCGCCTTTTGCGGGTCAGGCTTGGTGCGGTACAATTCGCGAATTTCCGATGGATCGGCATACTGTACGCGTACACCTAATGTGGCATCGCGCAAGCGTTCTGAAATGATACCCTGTTCTGCCAAAAGCGGCAGGTAATTGTCAATACGCTGTTCTAGCTCATCCCGGTCACGTCGGAAATAGGCGGTCGGTTTTTTAACGGCAAAGGCAATGCTGAGCGTTTCACGGTAAACAAGCGCCTTTTCACGCATCTGTTCATCTGTTAACTGGCTGTCATCCTGTGCCAAAAGGCGGTTGGCCTCAACCGGGTCACGTCCGAACCAGGCGCGCAGGCCATCTGAAAATCCGTGAACTTCCCCAAAACCGGGGACAGCTGACAGTGGAATACCATTGATATAGTCCAAGACGATGTCGCGGCGTGATTCGCTGGTATTGCGGCCATGACTATAGGCGCGGACGGACGCGCTGGCCATCTGGCGTAATTTTTCCACCTTGTCTCCGCTGGTTTCACCATCGGGTGAATGACGGAATTTTTCCGTTTGTGTGGCCAATGTGGATGCACCGGCGCCGCCGTTTCCGGACAGGTCACTCTTAATGGCAAAGAACAGGCGTTCCCATTCAATCGCCGGGTTTCTGGACCCGATCGAATCATTCAGCAGTTTACGGTTTTCGACATACAGCAGGCTTTTCACCAAAAGCGGCGGGATGTCGTCAAAGCTCTCGTAAACGTTGCGTGGGAAACGTGCATCGTGAAGGATAGACCCCTGTTGATCGCGGATCGTCAAACCCACTTGTGATTTTTCATCATAGAGCGGGAAAAGCGTCATGCCAAACAGGCTGCGCTGTGTCCACGTCGTATCGCCGGCCAACGTATAGCCGCGGTCCAGCAGGCGTTCGCGAACACGCAAGGTGTCGGAATAGCCATGGCGCACATCGTATGGCCCCTGGGCCATGGGTGCGTTTTCAGAATCGATTGTTTTATTGGAAGAGAAAAGCGTGCCGTTTGCGGCGGCGTTAAAAATGAAAGACTGTCCGAAAGATGTGTACATTTCCGCCGCGCCCAATGCAGTTAGGGCTGTCCCCCCAAGTGCCACGGTATAAACCCATTTCGGCAAGCTGCGGTACCAGCTTTTTTTGAGTGTGTCTAAAGACGCTGAATCAGCGGCGTCGTTATCGTTCTGACCTGCGGAGGCAGGAATGTCATGACCTTTTTCTGGCATAAATGCGCTGGCCCTTATTAATTTTTGAATTGCCGGCAGTTTAACATATTGGTAGAGGATTACAAATGAAAAATCATTATTCCTCCACCCAAAAATGCTTGAAAAGGCAATTTTGTTCCCAAAAATCCTGTAAAAAACATAACAAAATTATAATTTAAAAATGATTTTTCATATATTCGTATCAGAAGCCCCCCCTTATATGATTAGGGTTGTGGGGCGTTCTAAAGATTATTTGCAAGACACAAAAAAAGGGGCCCGCAGGTGCGTGCCCCTTTTGGCTTTAGGATAATCCCTTAAGGTTAAGAAGGGTTCTGATCCTGTGTCATGACCTTGGTCCAGGCGGATATAAAGTCCTGAACGAACTTGTCCTCCGAATCGTCATAGGCATAAACCTCCGAAATGGCACGCAATTCACTGTTTGATCCGAAAATCAGGTCAACCGGTGTTGCCGTCCAGCGGACATCACCTGTGTCGCGGTCAAATCCCTGATACAGGCCACTGTCAGCATCTGATTTCTGCCAACGGGTCTGCATATCCAACAGGTTGACGAAGTAGTCGTTTTCCAGCTGATCGGTATGGTCGGTAAAGACACCATGTGCCGCACCGTCATAATTGGCACCCAATGTGCGCATTCCACCGACCAGTGCCGTCATTTCAGGCACGGACAGGTTCAGGATGGCTGCACGTTCCACTAGCATTTCCGCCGGGTTGCGTTCATTGCCCTCGCCAAAATAATTTCTGAAACCATCGGCTGTCGGCTCCAAAAAGGCAAAGGATTGAACGTCCGTCATATCCTGTGTGGCGTCGGTACGACCGGGTGTGAAAGGAACATCCACATAGTGACCGGCGTTTTCAGCCGCTTTTTCAATGGCTGCAACCCCACCCAAGACAATGAGATCGGCCATGGAAATTTGAACACGGTTATTTTGCGATTCGTTAAAGTCGGATTGAATACCGGACAGGGTTGTTAGAATGCGTTTCAACTCATCCGGGTTATTGGCCTCCCAATTGATTTGCGGCTCCAAACGCAGGCGCGCACCATTCGTACCGCCACGCATATCGGTATTGCGATAGCTGGCAGCAGACGCCCAGGCTGTACGTACCAGTTCAGGGATGCTCAGACCCGATTTCAAGATTTCGGATTTCAATTGATCGATCTGCTGGTCATTGACCAATGTATAATCCGCATCAGGCACATTGTCCTGCCAGACCAGTTCGACATCAGGGACCAGCGCACCCAGATAACGTGAACGCGGGCCCAGATCACGGTGGGTCAATTTGAACCACGCACGGGCAAAGGCATTTTCAAATTCTGATGGGTTTTCCAAAAAGCGGCGTGAAATCTTGTTATAAGCCGGATCTTCTTTTAGCGCCAGATCGGTGGTAAACATGATGGGTGCATGGAATTTATCCTCAATATGGGCGTCAGGCACCATATTGGCCGCACTTTCGTCCGTGGGAATCCACTGAACCGCGCCAGCCGGGCTCTTGGTTTTCTTCCATTCAAACTGGAATAGGTTTTCCAGATAATTATGCGTGAACTGGGCAGGGCTGTGTGTCCATGCGCCTTCCAGACCACTGGTAATGGTGTGTGGTCCCTTGCCGGATTCATAGCTGTTTTTCCAACCCAGACCCTGCTCTTCCAGACCTGCGGCTTCAGGTTCGACATCGACATATTTTGACGGGTCAGCAGCCCCATGTGCTTTACCGAATGTGTGACCGCCGGCAATCAGGGCGACTGTTTCCTCATCACTCATCGCCATACGGCCAAAGGCCTCGCGGATCGCTTTTGCCGCATCCAGCGGATCAGAATTCCCACCCGGTCCCTCAGGATTGACATAGATGAGGCCCATCTGGGTCGCACCCAATGGGCGGGCAAGATTGCCATCGGCATCGCGGCGGTCAAAACCAAGCCATTCCCCTTCAGGCCCCCAATAGACATCTTCGGGTTCCCAACCGTCAACACGGCCACCGGCGAAACCCAAAGTTTTAAAGCCCATTGATTCCATGGCCACCGTCCCGGCCAAGGCCATCAGATCCGCCCATGAGATTTTCTCACCATATTTTTGTTTCAACGGCCACAATAGCTGGCGCGCCTTGTCCAGGTTGGCATTGTCAGGCCAGCTGTTCAATGGGGCAAAGCGCTGCATACCACCATCCGCACCGCCGCGGCCGTCAACCACGCGGTAGGTTCCCGCGCTGTGCCACGCCATACGGATAAAGACCGGACCGTAATGGCCGTAATCTGCCGGCCACCAGTCCTG
>CAXGXG010000053.1:0-8273 GCA_964013525.1 uncultured Alphaproteobacteria bacterium
CTTTATGCAATATATGGCGGCAGGACGGGACAATGATAACAATGGCAGCATGGATGCGGAGCTGGGCACAACGGCAAGCGATGTGATCCTCAGGATCAATGACCTGAACCGCGGCGTTTGCGAAGCCCTAAATTCAGAATTAAGAGGCGCGCCTGATATACCGACATTTTTGGTGCCCACAGGTGCGGGCGGCACGTTTTCACAAGTCTTCAATGTTGCAGATTCAACATTTTCATCCGCTGGTACGACAACTGTGGTTGTAATGCCGGAACCGCCAGTGTGCGCGGCTTTTAACAACAGCAGCACAATTTTTCAGTTCTTCTATCCGATCGAAATCAATTAAACTTTACTGCATTCACTCTAGAGAAAAACCGCAATTCCGACGTTTAAATCCTGACGAATGGTTTTCATTCGGTGGCGAATCTGTTCTTATGCGGCGATGACATTCTCAAAGAAAATAAATGCAAATTTTTGCCCGCCCGTTTTTTATTCGGCAGCCGGGTTGATCCTATTGTTTCTGGCAGCGGGGATTTGGATGCCGGAACAAACAGAAATGGTTTTCAACGCCCTGCAAGGGTGGGTGTCCCAGCATTTTGGTTGGTTCTATCTGCTTTCCGTCGGTATTTTTCTGGTTTTTATCATACTTATAGCGGCCAGTTCATTGGGTGAAATCCGCTTGGGCCCGAACGAAGCGCGCCCGGATTTTAGTTATCTGTCCTGGTTTGCCATGCTGTTTAGTGCGGGCATGGGTATTGGACTGATGTTTTTCAGTGTGGGTGAGCCGATTACGCACTATACGAATGCGGCTTTGGGCAATTCAGGTGATTTGTCTTCGGCGCGGGCGGCTATGCAAGTCACCTTTTTCCATTGGGGTGTGCATGCCTGGGCGATTTATGCCCTTGTCGGCTTGTCGCTGGCCTATTTCAGCTATCGTCATGATTTGCCCCTCAGCATACGTTCGGCCTTTTACCCGTTGATCGGCGACCGCATTCACGGGCCGATCGGCCATGCGGTTGATGTGTTTGCCATACTGGGAACAATGTTCGGGATCGCAACCTCGTTGGGTTTGGGCGCATTGCAGGTCAATACGGGCCTTAACTACCTTTTTGATGTTCCAGTTTCCGCCCTTAGCCAAACGATATTGATTGCCTTGATTACGCTGGCGGCTACAGCCTCGGTTGTGATCGGCCTTGATAAGGGGATCAAGAACCTTAGCAATTTTAATCTGATTTTGGCGCTTGCGCTTTTGCTGTTTGTCCTGGTGGTCAGCGATACATTGTTTTTGTTTAACGTCTGGATAGAAAACCTCGGCGTGTATTTCGGGTCTTTGATTGATGTAACTTTCCACATGCATGCCTATTCCGGACAAGAGGCGCAGGATTGGCTGGGCAGTTGGACACTGTTTTATTGGGCCTGGTGGATTGCCTGGTCACCGTTTGTCGGTATGTTTATTGCCCGCATTTCGCGCGGCCGCACCATACGTGAATTTGCGCTGGGCGTCTTGTTGGTACCTGCGGGTTTTACAACGCTGTGGCTCACCGTTTTTGGAAATTCTGCCATGGCCCTTGATCTGGGGCAGGCGGCCGGTGGCATTACAGAAGCTGTGGGCACATCATTCGATTCTGCGCTGTTCCAGTTTCTGGAATACTTCCCCTATGGCGATATTGTGTCCATGTTGGCCGTTGTTCTAATCATCACATTTTTTGTGACCTCGTCTGACTCAGGGTCACTGGTGATTGATATGATTGCATCCGGCAACAAGAAAAATCCGCCCGCATGGCAACGTGTTTTTTGGGCCCTGTCTGAGGGGTTGGTGGCTATTGCCTTGTTACTGACGGGTGGGTTAAAGGCGCTGCAAACCGCATCCATTGCAGCAGCCCTGCCATTTACTGTGATCATGCTGTTTATGTGTTACGGTCTCTATAGAGGGTTGCGCTTGGAAAAACAAAAACAGACGGCGCATGCAATCCCCACCGTGACCCCGGTAACAGGGGGTGCGACCAGTTGGGAAAAGAAGCTGCGCACAATTGTCACCCGCCCGACACATCAAAAGGTCCGCACCTATATGCAAGAAACATTGATGCCTGCACTGGAAAAAGTGGCGGGGGAGATGACGGCCCGGGGCTTGAACGTCGCGCTTACGCATGAGGAAGAATCCAGTCGCCTGGATGTCGGTGCGGGGGATGAATATGCCTTCAGCTATGCCGTCCACGTTATTGATTATAATAAGCCCGCATTCACATTTGGTTGGACCCGCACAGACCCCGAAAAAAATGACAAATACTGTCATGCCGAGGTTTATTTAAATGATGGCGGTCAACATTACGATATATACGGCTTTACCGAAGAACAGGTCATCAACGATATCCTGACCCAATACGAGCGGCATTTGTATTTCCTTCACACTGCGAATTGATGATTAAGGGCACTTAAAAAACGCGTCAAAGGCATTTGGAACATATGATCCGGCCATCTGTTGGTGTGGCAAGTTTAAATGCAAACCCTTACACACTCAAAAAAGGATTTTCACAATGAAAAAGGTTTTATACACAGCCGCAATAATCGCAGTCACTTCGCTTCACCCCTTGCCTGCCCACGCACAGGATGCAAATGACAGCGCCGAGGCTGCTGTAATGAATGTCATAAATTATGATGAAACAAGCTTTCAAGAAGGGCCAGCTGAATATTTTACATGAAATGTAAAGGTCGGGTCTCAGTTCTCTTCAGGTGAGATGAGCGATTATAAAGGAGCACTTGTAAATTTTGAGGCCGGCGCGCGGTCAAACTGGCATTCACATCCGCGTGGTCAAACTTTAATCGTTCTATCGGGCGAGGGTCGCGTACAACAGGAAGGCGAACCTCAAAAAACAATCAAGCCCGGGGATGTCATCTGGACACCACCCGGGGTTAAACATTGGCACGGTGCAGCGCAGGACAAGCCCATGTCGCATGTTGCGCTACAATCTCCTGATGAAAATGGCGAGGTTGTGAACTGGATGGACAGTGTTACGGATGAGCAGTATCTTTCTCAATAATTTGAGAAACGTGAAAGCTTGTCAGTCAGTCCAAAAAATGGCCTACTGACAAGCAGAATAAAATAAGGGGGCTGTTTTATGCCAGGTTTAGATTTCTTGAAAACAACGCGCCGCAAGTTTTTGGTCGGCGGTGTGCTGACAACTGCGGTGATGACAATGATAAAATTTTCCAAAGCTATGGCAGAAAAGCTGCCTGGGTCAAAAAACATAGAAACAGTTTCCATGACGGTGAATGGTAAACCCGTTCAATTCAAGCTGGAAACGCGAACCACGCTGTTGGATGCTTTGCGGGAACATATGAAATTGACCGGCACCAAAAAAGGTTGCGACCACGGACAATGTGGGGCCTGCACAGTCCACGTCAATGGTCAGCGCATCAACTCCTGTTTATCATTGGCCCTTCAGCATGAGGGGGATGAAATCACAACAATTGAGGGGCTGGGCACACCGGACAATCTGCACCCGATGCAAGCAGCCTTTGTCAAGCATGACGGCTATCAGTGCGGTTATTGCACGCCCGGACAAATCTGTTCGGCCGTTGCAACATTGAAAGAAATTGAAGCTGGAATTCCAAGTCATGTCACTGATGATATTAACGCCCGTCCCGACATGTCGAATGCGGAAATCCGCGAACGCATGAGTGGCAACATCTGCCGATGCGGGGCTTATTCAAATATTATCGATGCCATTAATGAAGCAAAGGGCAAAGCATGAAATCTTTTACCTATGAACGGCCCGAAACGGTAGAAGCCGCGGCCAAAGCAATAACCGCAAATAAGAATGCAAAATTTTTGGCGGGTGGCACAAATCTGTTGGATTTGATGAAACTGCAAATTGAAGCACCTGCCCACATTGTTGATATTGGTCGTCTGCCTTTAAACCGAATTGAAAAAACACCGGATGGTGGTTTGCGTATTGGGGCGATGGTGACAAACACTGACCTTTCTGCGCATGAGGTGATCCGCCGTGATTATGCTATTCTCACCCGCGCGTTGCAGGCGGGCGCATCCGGCCAGTTGCGGAACAAGGCGACGACGGGTGGAAATCTGTTGCAACGTACGCGCTGTCCATATTTTTACGATACCAATCAGGATTGCAACAAACGCAACCCCGGCAGTGGCTGTTCAGCCCTGGACGGAGCCAGCCGGAATTTAGGTGTTGTCGGCATCAGTCAATCCTGCATTGCTACGCATCCCAGCGATATGGCGGTGGCCATGCGCGTTTTGGACGCAGTTGTGGAAACGATCAATGCCGAAGGGGTTGCCCGCGCCATCCCGTTGGAAGCGTTTTACACCCTGCCCAAAGATACGCCGCATATTGAAAATGTTCTGGCACCGGATGAGATCATCACCGCGGTCCGCCTGCCAAAGCCGATAGGTGGAAAACATATTTACAAAAAAGTGCGCGACCGTTCATCCTATGCGTTTGCGCTGGTGTCCGTTGCGGCCATTTTGCATCCTGACAAAACCGGGCGTGTGGCCATGGGGGGTGTCGGCCCACAGCCGTGGCGCCGTACGTCCGCTGACCGTCTTATGCCCCAAGGGGCCAAGGCCGTCATTGATGAGCTGTTAAAAGGCCACAATACGACTGAGGATAACGCGTATAAAATTGATTTGGCCCACCGCACGTTGGCCGCAGTTTTGAGAGAGGCCGCATAACATGAAATTTTCAAAACCAGCGACGCAAAACCCAATTGATCAGGAAAAAATTGTCGGTAAATCAACCGATCGAATTGACGGCCCGCTTAAAACGACAGGGCAGGCGCCTTATGCATTTGAACAACATGAATTTACAGGCATTCCTGCCTATGGATTTATTAAGGGCGCCGGGATCGCGCGGGGCAATATTATATCCATGGATTTAACAGCCGCCCGCGCGGCTGATGGCGTTCTGGAGATCGTGACATATAAAAATGCAGGGGAGTTGGATAAGGGGGATTTTAACACCGCCAAACTATTGGGCGGGCCTGAAATCCAACATTATCATCAAGCAATTGCCTTGGTTGTTGCGGAAACCTTTGAACAGGCGCGCGCCGCAGCCGAGATGATTGATGTGAAATACAGCCGCAGTCAAGGCCAGTTTGATCTGGCCGCACAAAAGGACAATGCAACCGACCCGGGCGATGCGAACGGACAGCCTTCGCATACATCTGTGGGCGATTTTGATGCGGCTTTTTCCGAAGCGCAAGTCCAGCTGGATGAAACCTATACAACGCCCGATCATTCCCATGCCATGATGGAGCCGCATGCCACGATTGCACAGTGGGAAGGGGACAAGCTCAAGCTTTGGAATTCAAACCAGATGATCCAGTGGAGCAAGAAGGATGTTGCCAAAACATTGAAAATATCAGCTGACAATGTGCGGTTGATGTCGCCATATATCGGTGGTGGTTTCGGCGGAAAACTTTTTATCCGTGCAGATGTGATAATGGCAGCGTTGGGTGCCAAAAAGACCGGGCGCGCAGTAAAGGTCGCTTTGCAACGACCGCTGATTGCGAACAATACAACCCATAGACCGGCAACCTTGCAAAGGATCCGCATCGGTGCAAATTCGGAAGGGAAAATCACCGCGATCGGCCACGAAAGCTGGTCCGGAAACTTGGAAAACGGCAGTCCCGAAACAGCTGTGTTTCAAACCCGGCTTTTGTATGCGGGTGAAAATCGAATGACCGCATTAAAGCTGGCAGAGCTGCACTTGCCCGAGGGCAACGCGATGCGCGCGCCGGGTGAAGCGCCTGGCTTGATGGTTTTAGAGATCGCTATTGATGAAATGGCGGAAAAGTTGAATATGGATCCGATTAATTTTCGCGTCATCAATGATACACAGGTCAACGCCGAAGATCCTGATGTTCCGTTTTCCCAACGTCAATTGGTGGAATGTTTGCGCACAGGTGCAAATGAATTCGGCTGGTCAAAACGCCAGGCTACACCCGCATCTGTTCGCGATGGTGACTGGTTAATCGGAATGGGGGTGGCCGCGGCCATTCGTGGTGCGCCGGTTCAAAAATCTGCGGCACGTGTGAAGCTGGAAACAAACGGTCGCATTACTGTTGAAACAGACATGACGGATATCGGTACCGGGTCTTATACCATTATTGCCCAAACAGCGGCAGAGATGATGGGCGTTCCCTTATCACGCGTTGATGTACGTTTGGGCGATTCCGATTTCCCCGTATCCGCGGGGTCCGGTGGACAATGGGGCGCGAACAGTTCAACCGCGGGCGTTTATGCCGCCTGTGTGAAGTTACGCAATCAAATTGCAGAGGCCTTAAATATCTCCACCGAAGGTGCACGTTTTGAGGATGGCACCATCACAGATGGTTCAAGCCGTTTCCCTCTCACCGATGCGGTTCAACAATCATCCATGGTGGCAGAAGATTTCATGGAATATGGCGACCTTGATAAGAAGTTTTCTTTGCAGACATTTGGCGGCCATTTTGTAGAGGTTGGCGTTCATGCCTTAACAGGGGAAACGCGCATCCGCCGTATGTTGGCGGTCTGTGCCGCAGGGCGCATTCTGAATCCGAAATCCGCACGCAGTCAGGTGATCGGCGGAATGACGATGGCCGCAGGTGCTGCACTAATGGAAGATTTGCACGTTGATAAAAAGCGCGGCTTTTTTGTAAATCACGATTTGGCTGGATACGAGGTTCCAATCCATGCAGATATCCCTCATCAACAGGTGATCTTTCTGGACGAGCGTGATGAAATGTCCTCCCCCATGAAGGCCAAAGGTGTCGGCGAACTGGGTATCTGCGGCGTTTCAGCCGCCATCGCAAATGCAGTTTACAACGCTTGTGGTGTGCGTGTGCGCGACTACCCTGTGACCTTGGACAAGCTGATTAAAGACATGCCAATGCCAATCTGATCCTCAAAACAATAGGAACAGGTATGAAAGATATTCAAGACATCAGTGCCTTTTGGAAAGCGCACAATAATTCTGATTTGGTTTTGGCGACCATTGTGCGCAAAACCGGATCCGCCTACCGCCAGCCCGGGGCAAAAAAGGTGATTTCGACTTATGGGGCCGACGCCGGTTATTTGAGCGGCGGTTGTCTGGAGGGGGAAATAAACCGCACCGCTTGCGAGGGTTTCAGCAAATTGCCATTCGTAAAAAGTTTCAGCACGATGAGTGACGAGGACCGTCTGATGGGCTATCAAACAGGATGCGCGGGCGAGATTGCGATTTTGTTTGAACGCTTGCCGGATTACAATCAGGAAAATGTGAAAACCTATCTCGCCTATGGTCTTGATGATTGTGCAGGGGTGCGAGTAGAGCTTGATGATCAAAAACTGGGGCAACGTCATTTTGTGGAGTCTGAACAGGATTGTGAAGATGACGCGTGTTTTTTTGACGCCGCCGTTCGCCCTGTTGCGTTGAATGTTATCGGCGCCGGCCCGAACAGCCGCCCGTTTTCAGAATTGTGCAAAACACTTGGGTGGCAGGTGCGCTTTTTGGACTACCGCCCGTCTGAAATCGATGGTGCAATCCAATCCCCCATTTCTGAATTTCACACGCACGTTATGACCGGTCCGCATGCGGCTTTAATCATTATGACCCACAATTACGAGGCGGATATGGATGTTTTGGAAAACCTGCATGAAATGCCCTTCGGTTATATGGCGGCCGTCGGCCCGAAAAGCCGTTTTGAAAACCTAAAATCCGATATCAAACGCCTGAAAAACCTGAACATCAACCTTGACTGGTTCGCAAAATTCTATGCTCCTGCGGGGCTGTTTAAAGGGCGTGCGCCAGAAGAGATTGCCCTGTCCATTGTTGCCGAAATCCAAAGCGTGGAACATGGGAGAAAATCATGACAAAAGACTGGTGTATCCTTTTGGCGGCAGGAAAATCAAAACGTTTTGGTGGACCCAAAGCTATGGCCGAATGGCAAGGGCGATCCCTGATCTCCCGGGCGGTCGAAACGGCACAAGCGGGATTTGGCGAAAATGTTCTGATTGTCTGGGGCGCTTATGAATTTTCGCAAATCCAAGGCGTGCACAAGGTTTTTAATGAAAAATGGCGCCAAGGTATGGGCGCATCATTGTCCTGCGCGCTGAGGTGGCTTGATCACAATCATTATGATCCAAAGGGTGTTTTGGTGATGACGGTTGATCAACCCCGAATTGCGCCATCCCATTGCAAGGCCTTGGCAGATAAGGGCAGAGAAGAGGGGTTAAGCGTCCTGACCTCGAATGGCAAGATCGATGGCCCGCCCGCCTTTTTGCTTCGTAAAGA
>CAXGXG010000054.1:0-8247 GCA_964013525.1 uncultured Alphaproteobacteria bacterium
GCTTTTTTTAATTCTGTTGATGTTGATAGAGATGCACGGCACGCCTTACTGGCTATTGCACATCTTTGCCATTTTCATGTTGGTCGGACGCATTCTGCATGCTTTGGGTATTCGTCACAAGGAAGGCGCAAGCCGTGAACGTTTTTTCGGTATGCTGCTGACGTGGCTCGCCATATTGTTGGCGTCCCTTGTTGCGATCTATCTTAGCTTACACAATGGTTTTGTCATGACGCTTGAGATGCTCAATCAATAAAGCTACGTTTTTGCGGTTGGCCTTAAAACCAACGTCAAAAATATCACCAAAGAACGGGATCAAGCCGATCAACCAATCGACAAATGCGTTCCAGCCCATCTTCATTTTGATGTGAAATGGCACATTGTATTTGTGCGCACGCGCAATAATATAAGCTGTCACAGCCGCACCGGCGGTATCACCCACACCGGGGATCAAACCCAAAATAGAATCCAGGCCAAAGCGGATTTTGGTGCCGGGGATCACAAATTTCGAATCCATCCAGTCTGCCAAGGCTTGCAGTTTTTGCAGTTCACGTTCAATTACCGTGCCGCCCGGCGGATGCGGGTCACCTGTCTGCGTATTGGGTGCATGCGTATGTTCAAATGGCTGTGTCATAATTTTCTCCTATCACGTAAAAACCAACAGAGCAGCGGCGTGAAAGGTTCCCTCTTTGCGATCTAATCATGTCATGAAATCGTTTAAAACGTACTTATGGCTTTGGCGGTTTCCGCGATCTTGTCCGAATTGGCGGAGATGCTGACCAGTCCCGCAGAACGGACGGGGCATTTGCATAAGACATTGCGTTGAAAACCGGACGAATGTCCCCATTCCAGTTGTTTTCAAATTCATGGATCAGGCGATCAGCCCAAGTTTTTCCGGATTCGCAGATTTCAAACAGAGGCTTTAGATAATGGCTTTCATCTTCACCGGATTTGTTCTGGATGTTGCGCGCCTTTAAACCCAAGGCTGAAATGGCCAACAATTCCTGCGCAATGAATTTCAGTGTCGTTTTGCGAAAGGGTGTCTGCAACCCTTGAACAGGAACTTCCGAACGTAAATAATCGCGTTCCTCAGCCGTCCAGTCTTTAACCAGGCTCCATGCCTGGTCCAAAGCTGCAGAATCATATGTCAGACCGACCCAAAGAGCGGGCAAAGCCTGGATCATTTCCATGGGACCAACATCTGCGCCCCGCATTTCCAAGAACTGACGGACCCGAACCTCAGGCCAGATACAATTCAGATGATTTTCCCAATCATTAAGTGTCGGACTGTGTCCGTCCATACCTTCAATCTGTCCACGCATCATATCTGCAAATTTTGCGCCGCGGGCGTTTTGGAATTCACCATCGCGGTAAAACCCCAGCATAGGCATTTCGTTCATAGCGTAGTCCGCAAAACGTTCAAACCCAAACCCCTCTTCAAACGCAATGGGCAGCATGTATCCATAACGGCCACCAGCTGCATTATGGATGATTTGGCTGCGCGTTGATTTCAGGCCGCTTAACTGGCCGCCCTGAAATGGGGAATTCGCAAAAATAGCTGTGACAATAGGTTGCAAAGCCAGAGTGACGCGAAGTTTTTTAACCATGTCCGCTTCGCTTTCGTAGCCGATATTCGCCTGTGCGGACGCAGTAGAATACAAAACATGGACACCTTTTTTGGATTGCTGATCCGTATCGCGCATAAACCCATCAAAATTTGCATAGCGGCTTTTTGGAATACGCGGAAGCTTTTCAACATCCTCAACAGGGTGATATCCCAGCCCCACCAATTGCATCTGAATGTGATTTGCCAAATCGACCGCCTCGTCAATCTGACTCTCAACCTCGGCTGCCAATGCATGCAGGTTTTGGTGAATTGCGGTTGCATGTTCAATCTGACCCGACGGCTCTAAGGACAAGCTGGTCGATGCACGTTGCATTTCGATTGTTCGGCCATTTTCCAAAACCGGCGACCAGCCGTATTTAGAAAAGGATTCAAGGTACTTTTCTAACCCTTTGCGACCGTTGAACTTTACAGGCCGGCCGGCCCGGAAAGGCAGCTTTTCATGTTCAGCACCCGTGACCAATGATTCGCGCGGCGTTGCACCATCAGAAAACCACTCGGAAAGCTGTCTGACAGATTCAATAACCTTTGACGATGTGCTGGCGTGTTTTGACATTATCTCTTTTTACATATAAATAAACACCCGCATTAAACCATGGTGTTGTCATTATGTCAATAGGCGCTAAGCCGCAGCCGAGAATTTAAGCAACCCCAACCCAACGACCGCCGCTGTCTCCGCGCGAAGGACATTTTCACCTAATGAAAACGTATGGATACGGTCATTTGACAAAAAGTATTGTTTCTCGTCATCTGAGAACCCCCCTTCCGGACCGATAATTAAACCGCAAGGGTGTTCGGTATCATATTTGCATTTGAGAATATTTCCATCCATACGTTCCAGCGCAACATTCAAAACCCCGCTGGACGGAAAATTCCTGAGTGCTGTACGCAGATTGGTCAACTGGGAAATACCAGGAATAGTCAGGCGTTCAGACTGTTCAGACGCCTCAATAGCTGTGGAGAGCCAGCGGTCCGTCCGCACCTTGGTTGTATTTGAAAAGTCCGTTGTAACCGGGCAAATTTCTGTGACCCCCAATTCGGTTGCCTTTTGAACAACCCAATCGGTTTGCGTTTTCTTCAAAGGGGCAAAGAAAAGGATAATAGGTGCCGCGGATTTTGGCTGCTCCCTAATTTGCTGAAGGGGTGTACTTTGCATTTTCTTTTTCGACAGGCTCGTGATTTCATACAGCCATTCGCCATCTTGGCCGTTAAAAAGGCGGCATTGATCGCCCTCGTCCTTGCGCAGAACGTTGCGCATATAATGCAGTTGGTCTGTTGTGTGTTCAACTGCGTGGTCTTGACCGAGGCTATTTTCAACGTATAGTCTGGGTACGGTTTTAAAATTTGCAGACATGGTCTTCCCCTTGGCATCTTCTCCTGAACATACAGATATTCGCACAGATGGTTTCATTGACAAATATATGCCAAAAACCATTGCGGCGTTGTTTAAGCTTGGCCGTTTTGACCGCCCTGTCGGTGCATGGCTTACGATATTACCTGGCTTTTGGGGGTTAACTCTTTCGTCCCCTGATATCAATATGTCCTATTGGTATTATATCACAATTTTCGTGATCGGTGGTTTTATTGCACGTGCGGCAGGTTGCACTGTCAATGATTTGTGGGACCGCGAGCTTGATAAAAAAGTGGATCGCACAGCCGTACGCCCCCTCCCCAGTGGCCAAATCAGTGTGTTCCAAGCGCTCTTGTTTTTAGCCCTGTTGCTCCTCATCGGCTTTTTATTATTACTTCAATTGCCATTTAAAGCTGTTGCCATGGGCTGTTTTGCAATCTTACCCATTGCTATTTATCCGCTAATGAAGCGTATCACATACTGGCCGCAATTGTTTCTGGGGTTGGTTTTCAATTTAAGTATCCTGATCGGATATCTATGTTTTCAACCGGATCTCTCGATCAATATCATTTTGGTTTATACGGCTGCCGTTTTTATGACGGTTGGCTATGATACCATCTATGCCTATCAGGATATTGATGATGATTTACAGGTGGGGATCAAATCAACAGCCATACTGTGCCGTGAAAGGCCAAAAATGTTTGTCGGCAGCTGTTATGCGATTTTGTCATTGCTTTTGATTGCCGCATATCCGGCGCGGGCTGTATACCTTATCCCGGCTGGTCTGCATTTGGTCTGGCAAATCTTTGCTTGGAAACCGCAAAGCCGGCCAAACAGCCTGAAAATCTTTAAATCAAATACGATTTTTCAGATACTTGTCTGGCTCGGCCTTTTGCTTTCCCATTGATCAGCCGGCCAAATCCCGAAGTCTCTGACCTGCCAAAACCAACATAGATGCATTCTGGACAGGTGCATGCCAAATCTCATCTAAAAGGTTGTCCAGCGCTTCCATAGATTTAGAGTGGTCCTGAACCCATTTATCAAGCGTGTTATTATCATCAGACGGACATCCGTGTGCGGTGATGACCTCTTGCGTGATACGGGCCTGATAGATATACAATTCATCATTTAAAGCACCCAGAACGCGGGCTTCCCAATGGTTATCAGGCTTGGCCTGACGGATCGATTCACGGATCACATCAATCTGCAAACGACGTCCGGTTGCAAAATAAGTTTTTGCGATTTCAGCAATTGAACCCTTACACGTTTTACTGATCAACAAGATATCACAGGACGATATTAAAACCCGCAGACGCGCAAGACGTTTGGCAAGCTTGGCCGGAATGCCGCTTTCTTTCATCATACTTTCGCGCAACGAAAGGTTTTCAGCAATGTGTGGCGGAATGACGTCCAAAAGATGTTCATCCAGCTCTGCAATGCCTGGCTTTAAGAACTCAATATATTCACCTGTATCAATATCATCATGATCATGGCGAAGAATCCAGGTGATCGCCCGTTTCAGCAGATTAAAGACTTCATGCAGAGCCTCCATCTGAACATGGGCATCCACCTTATTGTCCAAGCTTTCAATATGGTCCCACATTTCGCGGGCGTTAAAGCTTTCAACCGTGGCCAGAAATGCACGCACCGCATTGGGTACGGATGTCCCTGTTTTTTCAATTCGCGACATCGCAAATGTCGGGCCCATGCGGTTGATGAATGTATTGACGATATTGGTTGCTATGATCTCCGCGCGGAGCTTGTGATCCTCAATCTCTTTCGAATATTTATCAAGCTCATCAGGGAAATACTCAAACAGCCAGCTTCGGCTTGTCGGCTCGTTCGGCAATTCAGAACCCAAGATATTTGAATAGAGCTGAATTTTGGAATAAGACAGCAAGACTGCAAATTCTGGACGGGTTAAAACATCACCCGCATTCATCATTTTCTCCAATGATTCGTCATCCGGCAGATTTTCAACCTTGCGGTCCAATGTACCGGTCTGTTCCAATTCACGGATGAAATTGATAAAGCGCCCCATCTGATTGTGTGCATCAAATTCACACATGGAAATCGCCTGGCTTTGCTGATAATTGTCATTCAAAACCAGTTCAGACACTTCGTCCGTCATTTTCTCAAGCAGTTTGTTACGCTGCGGAAGTGACATATCACGGTTCTTCATAACATCGTGAAGCAAAATTTTGATGTTTACCTCATGGTCAGAACAATCCACACCGGCAGAGTTATCGATAAAATCCGTATTTAACTTTCCACCGTTTTGGGCAAACTCAATACGGCCTTTTTGCGTCATCCCCAGGTTTGCACCTTCGCCGATAACTTTGGCGCGCAATTCGCGTCCATTGATGCGGAGCGCGTCATTTGCACGGTCATCCGCATCGGCATGACTTTCGTTGGAGGACTTGATGTATGTTCCAATTCCGCCAAAAAACAGCAATTCGCATTCGGCTTGAAGCATTTTGTGCATCAGCTCATTCGGCGAAATTTCATCACGCTTGATACCGTAAAGCGTTTTAATCTGCTTGGTCAGCTTAATTGTTTTTGCACTGCGCTCGTAAATGCGTCCGCCCTTGGACAAAAGCTTGGTATTGTATTGATCCCAACCACCACGTGTTTTGAACAGGCGCTGGCGCTCTTTAAAGGTCTTGGCCGCATCCGGATCCGGATCGCAAAAAATATGAAGATGGTTAAAGGCACCGATCAGTTTGATATGCTTTGATAGCAACATACCATTACCAAATACGTCACCACCCATGTCACCAACACCGATACAGGTAAAGTCCTCTTTTTGGATGTTCTTGCCCAATTCACGGAAGTGACGCTTAACCGATTCCCATGCCCCTTTGGCGGTAATGCCCATTTCTTTATGGTCATATCCTGCAGAGCCACCGGATGCAAATGCATCGCCCAACCAGAAATCGCGTTCAACCGACAGGCTGTTTGCGATATCCGAGAATGTGGCTGTTCCCTTATCCGCCGCGACAACCAGATATGGATCATCGCCATCGTGGCAATATACATTTTCAGGTTTAATGATCTTACCATCCGCGTTGTTATCTGTAATATCCAACAGCGCACGGATCAGGATTTTATAACATTCCACGCCTTCTTTCAAAAAGGCTTCGCGCCCTTTTGGAGGGCGCTTCACAACGAAACCACCCTTTGCCCCAACAGGGACGATCACGGCATTTTTAACCATCTGCGCTTTGACCAGTCCCAGAACCTCGGTCCGGTAATCATCATGACGGTCAGACCAGCGGATCCCGCCGCGCGCAATCGGCCCACCACGCAAGTGGACGGCTTCGACGCGTGGTGAATAGATAAAGACCTCTACATAGGGGCGTGGTTTTGGCAGGAACTCTAAGGCCTGGCTGGACAGTTTCACGGACAGCCAGTCTTTCGGACTTCCGTCCTCTTTGACCTGAAAATAGTTTGTCCGAAGTGTTGCCATTACCAGTTTGGTCAAACTGCGCAGGATTTTATCATGGTCCAGTTGAGGCACGCTCTCCAAAAGCTTCAGGATGGCTTTATAGTCTTTATCCAGCTGTTTATTGGTTTCTTCCGTATGTTCCAGGCTGTGACGTAACAGGAACAGATTAATAATCTTGCCGGAAATGACAGGATAATCATTAATAACGGTTTCAATATAGCGGCGTGAATACGGGAATTTGGCCTGACGCATATAATTCAGGTACGTACGGACGATATTGACCTGACGCCAGTTTAAGCCGCTGTTTAAAATCAGCTTGTTCAATCCGTCATTTTCAGCCAGCCCGGCCCATACGTTTAGGAAAGCTTCTTCAAACACGTCCTTTACATTGTCAATATCGATGCTTAGCTCTTCAGGCGCTTCAAGGAAGAAATCATGAATCCAGATGGGTTCAGCGCGGTCATCAAGTTGAATTTTATAGGGAAGTTCTGCGTTCACCCGCAGTCCCATGCGATCCAGAATCGGCATGATATCTGACAATGGAACAGGTGTTTTATCGTGATAAACCTTTAGACGGTAATCTTGCGATTTGGATTTAATCAGCTTATAGAACTCGACGCTAATTCCCGCTTCGTCATTAATGTGTTCCAGCTGTTTGATGTCGTTGATAACGTTGTTCGGCTCAACCTGATCCTGATACCCACGTGAAAACGCCTGACGGTATTTTTCAAACAGGCGCATACCATCATTTTTACCGGCACGCTTAATCAGATTTTGTTTTAGCGCATCATGCCAGCCGCGTCCGGCCTCAATCAATTTCTTTTCAACGGCATCAACATCGAAATCATCAACATCTTTAGACTTCATTTTGATGGTAAACAAAATGCGCGCCAATGGTGAGTCGTCCAAAGTGGTGAAGAAATTTGTCAGGCGGCCGTTGAACCCCTCCTCCAGTATTTCACCGATACGCGCGCGGAACATGCTGTCAAAGTGGTCACGTGGAACGTAGACAAGGCAAGACATATAGTTGCCCAAACGGTCATAGCGTGTAAACAGGGCAATCCGATGACGTTCCTGCAGCCGCAATATCCCCAGCGATGTATCGATCAAATCATCAATACTGATCTGGAACAATTCATCACGTGGAAACTTCTCCAAAATATGTTCCAAAGCTTTGTAATCATGTGAGTCATGGCCAAAGCTGGCGCGGCCAATCGTTTCCTGAACCTTTTTACGGATAATCGGCACTTCATTTGTGCGGCAACTGTAAGTTGACGATGTAAACAGACCGATGAAAACGTGGCGGCCAATCAAACGGTTTTTATCATCGAGGATTTTAACCAAAACCGTATCAAACGGAACCCGGCGGTGTACGGGCGACCGGGATTCAATCAGCTTACACACCATTACTGGTGACGGGTTTTCTTCCAATGCCTCAACCTGCAGATCCTGCTGATCAGATGTTGTCAGAATATCGCGCGAAGCACTCAAAAGCCCTAGGCCTGAGTTTTTGGTTTTGACAAAAGTATCGCCGGATTTGTTTTTGCGAACATCATCTTTGCGATAGCCCAAAAGTGTAAAATTATTATCGTGAATATATTGCAGGAAAGCGCGCGCCTCGTTAATGCGCTCCGGATCGTTTTCAGATGGGATATGGGAAATTTCCTGAATAACACTATCTAAACGGCTCAGCATCGGGTGCCAGTCACCGGTGGCTTTACGCACATCTTCGACAATCTCGTAAAGCTGTTCTTCTAACACTTTGCATTTTTCAGGGCTCAGTTGGTTCTCAAGCTGGATATGGATATAAGACTCAAACAGGCTTTG
>CAXGXG010000055.1:0-8073 GCA_964013525.1 uncultured Alphaproteobacteria bacterium
CCATGCGCCAGCAACTAAACGCCTGGTTTGAAAAACAGGCATAAAAAAAGCCACCATGACGGCGGCTTTTTTAATAAATCGTCAATCCGAATTATCCAACGATTTCTGTACCGGAGAAGAAGTACGCAATTTCTGTCGCTGCGTTTTCATCACTGTCAGAACCGTGAACGGAGTTGGCTTCAATGCTTTCAGCAAAATCTTTACGGATTGTGCCTTCATCAGCATTTGCCGGGTTTGTTGCACCCATAATGTCGCGGTTTTTTGTAACGGCATCTTCGCCTTCCAGAACCTGAACAACAACGGGACCGGATGTCATGAATTCAACCAGTTCACCATAGAATGGGCGTTCTGCATGAACTTCGTAAAATTTCTTGGCTTGTTCTTCTGTTAGCCACAAACGTTTTTGGGCAACAATGCGCAGACCGTTTTCTTCGAAACGCTGGTTGATCGCGCCTGTCAGGTTGCGGCGTGTCGCGTCCGGCTTGATAATAGAAAGTGTTCTTTGTTTTGCCATGGTATCCTCTGTTTTTTTTCCAATGCAATTCTATGAAGCGCTTTTATAACATAACGTCACGTTCACGCAACATATATTTAATCTTCAAAATATTTGCAATGTCATATTGCCCTAGATTGCATCCTCAACTGCCGAAATCGCGTCATTCGCTGCATCCGGGTTCGGACCGCCGGCCTGGGCCATGTCAGGACGTCCACCGCCACCTTTGCCGCCCAAGGCTGCAGAAGCCACACGCACCAGATCAACCGCACTGATGTCATCCGTCAGATCACTGGTAACACCAACCACGACCGAGGCCTTACCACTGTCAACCGCAATAAGGGTTACAACCCCAGATCCAATCTTTTGCTTCAACGCATCAGTCATGGCTTTCAATTCCTTGGCAGGAATGCCCTCCATGACTTTTCCAACGAATTTGATACCATTAATATCTTTGGTTTCATCTTCATTTGCGGCGGCACCCGTTGCCAGCTTTTGCCTCAGATTTGAAATCTCCTGCTCCAGCTTTTTACGCTCAGACAAAAGACTGTCGATTTTCTCGGGCAACTGCGTAGCTGAAACCTTTAACTGTTCGGCGGCCTGTTGAACGCGGGCCTCCTGCTTGTGAACATATTTTAGGGCTGCATGCCCGGTCAGCGCCTCAATTCGGCGAACGCCAGATGACACTGCAGATTCGTTGATGATTTTAAACAGGCCAATATCGCCCGTGCGTTGAACGTGAGTTCCGCCACACAATTCCATAGAATAGGCACGTTCAGGTCGGTCTGGATCCTGCCCACCCATGGTTAAGACGCGAACCTCATCCTCATACTTTTCGCCGAACATTGCGATTGCGCCTTCTTCTTTGGCTTGCTCTATCGGTAACAGCCGCGTTGTCGCGGATGTATTTTTCATGATGCGATCATTCACTTCGTTTTCGATTTCGCTCAGCTCTTCTTTTGAAAGGGATTTGGAATGGCTGAAATCAAAACGCATACGCTCGGCTGCCACCAGCGAGCCTTTCTGCGCTACATGTTCGCCCAAATGGCGGCGCAAAGCAGCGTGCAACAGATGTGTTGCCGAGTGGTTGGCGCGAATGGCGTCCCGGCGGGCATCATCAATATGCATTTCTACCTGTGCATCCAAGTTCAGCGTACCGTCAGTCACCTCAACACTGTGAACATATATTTTCCCTAGTTTTTTCTGGGTATCAGTAACCTTTACACGTCCGTCATTGCTTTTCATGGTTCCGGTATCTCCGGCCTGACCGCCGGATTCGCCATAAAACGGTGTCTGGTTGGTCACAACAAAACCTTTGGCTCCTTTTTTAAGGACCTTTACGCTTTCACCGTTGGCATCAATAAGGCTCAGAACGCAGGCTTCGGCCTTTTCTGTTTCATATCCCATAAAATCTGTCGGTCCATGCGCATCCAGAATATCAAACCAAATCTTCTCGTTGGCCGCTTCGGCGCCGGACCCCTTCCAAGCAGCGCGCGCCTGTTCTTTTTGCGCATTCATCGCCGCATCAAAACCGGCAATATCAACATTTCTGTTCTGGTCTCGGCGCAAAACATCTTCGGTCAAATCCAATGGGAAGCCAAATGTATCATAGAGTTTAAAGGCCACTTGCCCGGGAAGCGGCTGACCTTCATCCAGGTTTTCCGTCTCGGCCTGCAGCAGGGTCAGGCCTTTATCCAAGGTCTTTTTAAAACGCTCTTCTTCAAGTTTCAAAGTTTCCTGGATCAGGACAGACGCTTCGTGAAGTTCAGGATAGGCCTCTCCCATTGATTGAATAAGCCCGGGCGCTAGGCGATGCATCAATGGGTCCTGCGCACCAAGAATGTGAGCATGACGCATACCGCGGCGCATGATACGGCGCAGAACATACCCACGCCCCTCGTTTGACGGCAAAACACCCGCCGCGATCAGGAAGGCAGCAGACCGCAAGTGATCGGCAATCACGCGATGCGATACACTGAGCGCACCATCCGGATCAGAGTTTGTTTTTGAGGCAGCATCCTCGATAATATTGCGGATAATATCGATGGCATAATTGTCATTGGTGCCCATCAAGGTGGCTGTAATGCGTTCAAGCCCCATACCTGTATCAATCGACGGGTTGGGAAGCGCAATACGGCTGTCCGGGCCTGTTTGTTCGAACTGCATGAAAACGTTGTTCCAGATCTCAATGAAACGGTCGCCGTCCTCATCCGGTGAACCCGGAGGTCCGCCCGGAATATGGTCGCCGTGATCATAAAAAATTTCCGTGCATGGTCCGCAAGGGCCCGTATCGCCCATTGACCAAAAATTATCAGATGTATTGATGCGAATAATCTTATCATCCGACAGACCTGATATTTTTTTCCACAGGGCGTGCGCCTCATCATCTTCGGCAAAGACCGTCACCAAAAGGCGATCTTTTGGTAGGTCAAATTCCTTTGTTACCATTTCCCATGCAAAGGCAATAGCCTGCTCTTTAAAATAATCGCCAAATGAAAAGTTACCCAGCATTTCAAAGAATGTATGGTGACGCTTTGTGAAACCGACATTTTCAAGGTCATTATGTTTGCCACCGGCACGCACACATTTTTGCGCAGTCGTTGCGCGCGGAACTGAAGGGGTTTCACGTCCTGTAAAAATGTCCTTGAACGGGTTCATGCCCGCATTGGCAAACATAAGGGTCGGATCATTTTGCGGCACCAGCGGACCGGATGGCAGTTCGGCGTGACCATGTTTTTTAAAATAATCTAAAAATGTACGACGTACCGTATTAACAGAAACCATGTTGTGCCTCATGAGAAGAATTGTTTTCGTTGTGGAAAAAGATAACGCAAGACAGTTGAGATTGCAGTAATTATTTAGTCGTTTGCTGCGATTTCAAGGCGACCCCGGGCATCCAATGCCTGATAGATCGGCTGACCATTTTCAATCAGACGCGCCAATGATGGGGCAGGCTGATTCAAACGGCTGCGGTAAACCCATAAATTCGACAAAATATGCTCGACAAACATGCGGGTTTCCAATGATGGAATACGCTCAATAAAGAAGAGTGGATCATCATATCCGATTTCATCCGCCCAGCGCGCCATGCGGTTTGGACCGGCATTATAGGCAACAGCGGTTTTGATCAAATCGCCCTCAATGTTTTTGTCCGCCATCAACATGGTCAGATATTTTTGGCCCAGCATCAGGTTGTGCGAAGGCGTCATCAAACGTGCGCGACCCTGGGCTGTTTTGTAAGTGTTGCGACCCTCGCCACTGACATAGCTTGCGGTTTGTGGCATCAACTGCATCAAACCGATTGCGCCGGACGGGCTTTTCGCCTTGGGGTTAAAACGGGATTCTTGTTTAACAAATGCCTTGACCAAAGCCTTATCAATAATAAATCCGCCCTTAGGCTCCCACGGCAAAAGCGGGTATAGCGCCGGATCCATCAAACTGCCATCTGCATCTTTAACCGCACTTGCGGTTTGCAGTGATAGCGCAGGCATATCCCAATGGTTCGAGAAAGACACGACCGCCTGTTCCAACGCATAGTTACCCGCAAAGTCAATCGATTTCAGCTCTTTTTCAGCAAGCGTAACAAGACCCATTTTTAATAAGGCAATTGCGCGTTTTCCACCTGCAAGTTGTTCCAGCGCCTGCATATGCATATCAGCAAAATCTGTCGGCTCCCAGCTATAGCCATAAGCCTGACCATAACGCTGTTGATGGGCGATTACCCCGTAAAAACTGTAGGGGTAGCGTGCCGCAATAGTTAGAAAGTTATTTGCAGATGCCTTGTCACGGGTTTTGGCATGCGCGCGGTACGCCCAATAGGCGCTGGCAGCGGCCAGGTCAGGCAATGTGTGGGGGCTCAGGGCTGTTTTTTCAAAATAGATCGCGGCCTGTTTCGGCTTTTTCAACTGCCAACTCGCAAGACCCGCAACCCAGCCGCTAAGCGGAACGACACGGCCCGAACGCGCATAAGCAATGTGTGCATACTCCAACGCAGGCTTTGGTTTGCCATGCAAAAAGAAGCTTTGGGCGATATCCGCCAGCATCCGGTCGTAATCCTGAGCAGCAAGAACCTTTTTATTAAAATCTTTGCGTAAAGCTTTCACAGCGGCTGTCGGGCGGCCTTTTGATAGATGGCCGTAAACCTGCTTTTTCAAATCTGAATAATGCGATTTTTGTTTTTTAGAATACTGAACATGGGGAACGGGCTGAACCTTCTTCCCACCTGTCACGTGTAAACCACCGCGCGTTCCATAGGACGCACCCGGGCGGGGCGGCGTTTGAACCTCGCCATTGTAGCGAATATTGGCAAGACGGTAGATATTTTCGGCGCCCGGCATATCGCGGTATTGTGTCAACCAGTTGTAAAGCTCGGTATAATTCGCAACATAGGCATTTGGATGCATGTAGCGTTGGTACAAAACATGTCCCATTAACAGATCGTCCTGAACACGATCCATCAACTTGTTTGCAGCGGACCACTCGCCCTTATCCTGTGCTGCAAATATCTGCTGGTAGAGCTTTAAGTCTTTTGCATTGATAATTTCTGAGGCAGACAAGTATCTGTCTGCATCAGCGGATGTCATTGTAGGTTGCGAATGATAAAGCGCGTCACCAACAATGAAAGCCCTGGGTTTAGGTGTGGGGACATTTCCCTTTTCCAACGAAGCCAGCGCATTCAGCATAGCCCCAAAGAGGAAAATACTAAGTCCAAGTGTAAAGCCTATACCGGCAAAAACCTTATGTCTGTGGGCAGAAAACAATGACCACCTTTTTCATAATTGTCGAATAAGGCGTTCAATATAGCCAAAATCTGGCGCTTTGGCAATCAAAGCAGGAGTTATCCACAGGGCAAAGTGCCTAACCCCTTAGGAATAAAGTACGTTTTAATGTAAAAAAAACTGCCTTTTTCTAATAAAAAAACAGAATCACTCCTAAAGACTCAGCTTTTTGCGAATCTCCAACAGGTCTTTCCAGGCATATTTCTTTTGTCCCGGGGATCGCAAAAGATAGGACGGATGGAAAAGCGCGCAGGCAGGAACAGTCTTTCCTTCACCTGCTGGTAGATCAAACCACTTGCCACGCAAGCGCGTAATCCCTTGGGTCGTTTCCAGCAAGGCTTTGGCTGAAACACCTCCAACCAAAACGACAACTTCTGGTGCAGCAAGTTCAATATGACGCAGGACAAACGGAAGGCAAACGGATATCTCTGCTGCGGTTGGCGCGCGGTTACCCGGCGGCCGCCAAAAAACAGCGTTTGAAATATAAAGAGAGTGCTCTTCGCTTTCTGCTGTTCGCGACAGGTTAATTGCGTCAAACATTTTATCCAAAAGACGCCCTGACGCCCCGACGAATGGTTTTCCATGTTTATCCTCTTCCGCCCCGGGGGCCTCACCAATGAGCATAATACGCGCCTTTGGGTTTCCATCTGCAAAGACCGTGTTTTTTGCGGTTCGCTTGAGTGGACAGCCTTCAAATGCCTTGACGGCGTCTGACAGGCTTTCTAGTGTGTTGCACTCTTGGGCGATCCGGCGCGCTTCAATAACTGCGTCAGCCGTCCCCAATGGGGTTTGATCCGGAACAGGTGCTTCTGTGGATGGCTTTGGCGGAGCGAACTTAGGCGTTGTGCTTTCTGTTGTCGGCAGACGGCCCGACTGGGCAGATGTCATTTGCCCTGTGCTTTGTTGTCCCACCGGGCGGTCCGGCGTTTTAACAGGCGCCGCTGACAAAGCATATTTGTCAACAGGTGCATCGGTTATGGCGGCATCTGCCCCCACTTCCAAATGCCACTTTAAGGCTTCTAAGTCTGATAAATCCGTTTCCGACATAATAGGCTCTATTTATAGGACATCGCGCACAACTTGAACATCCCGCTTTCCAAAGTTTTTCTATATTTATATAAGTCAGACGGAACGTCCTGTCGACCTTTGCCCTTTGTAGATCGCAAGAAAGGGTTGTGGCTTTACAGTTTTTTAAATACATGCCCTAATAATTGTAGCAAATGACCAATAGGGGATAGAATGACTGAAAATCAAAAGTTTGAACGCGAAAGCATGCTGGTAGATGTTGTAATTGTTGGCGCAGGGCCAGCGGGGCTTTCGGCAGCAATCCGGCTTAAGCAATTGGCCGCAGAGAAAAATGAAGATCTACATGTCACGGTTCTGGAAAAAGGGTCAGAGGTCGGCGCACATCTTTTGTCCGGCGCCGCATTCGAACCCCGCGCATTGAATGAACTGATACCTGACTGGAAAGAAAAAGGCGCGCCGCTGAACACACCGATCACTGAAGACCGGTTTATGTTTATGACGGAAAAAGGCAGTTTTAAAATGCCGACCCCACCCCAAATGCATAATGAAGGGAATTACATTATTTCGCTTGGCGAATTGGGGAAATGGCTGGCCTCCCAAGCTGAGGCCCTAGGGGTTGAAATCTATCCCGGTTTTGCCGCATCAGAAGTTTTGTATCATGATGACGGTCGGGTCAAGGGCGTTGCCACTGGCAACATGGGCGTTGCAGCAGACGGATCACAAAAGGACAGTTTTGAACCCGGCCTTGAGTTGCATGCAAAACAAACCATTTTTGCCGAAGGGTGCCGCGGACATTTGACCAAGATTTTATTTGATAAATTCGATCTGCGCAAAGACTGCGACCCGCAAACCTACGGCCTTGGTGTTAAAGAGATTTGGGAGATCCCGGCTGAACAGCATAAAAAAGGCCTCGCCCTTCATTCTGTTGGCTGGCCAATGGACAACCAGACCTATGGCGGTTCCTGGATGTATCACTATGGCGACAATCTGGTTTCTATCGGCTTTGTTGTCGGACTGGATTACCAAAACCCTTATCTCTCCCCTTTTGAAGAAATGCAGCGTTTTAAAACCCATCCGGATATTGCCCCCATCCTGAAAAATGGCAAGCGCATTTCTTATGGGGCACGTGCATTAAGTGAAGGTGGCTATCAATCAATTCCACGGCTTAGTTTTCCAGGTGGTGTGATCGTGGGTGATGCCGCAGGGTTTTTGAATACACCCAAGATCAAGGGTAACCATACCGCAATGAAATCAGGCATGCTTGCAGCTGAAGCCGTGTTCGAGACATTGGCCAAACCGGATAGCAAAGAAGCGATCAGCTATACACAAAAGTTTAAAGATAGCTGGCTTCATGAGGAGCTTTACAAAGCGCGCAATATCCGTCCCGGGTTTCACAAAGGGCTTTTGGCTGGTTTGGCATATGCCGGTTTTGATACCTATATCATGCGCGGGCGTGCGCCTTGGACGTTTAGCAACCATGCCGATCACAATCAGTTAAAACCTGCCAAGGATTGTGAAAAGATTGTCTACCCCAAACCGGACGGTGTCCTGACATTTGACCGGTTGTCTTCGGTCTTTTTATCCAATACCAACCATGCCGAAGATCAGCCTTCACACTTGCAACTCAAAGATCCGAAATTGCCCGTTGCTCACAATCTGCCCATTTATGACGGCCCCTCCCAGCGCTACTGTCCGGCAGGCGTCTATGAATTTGTAAAGGGTGAGGACGGCACGCCGCGTTTCCAGATCAATGCGCAGAATTGCGTGCATTGCAAA
>CAXGXG010000056.1:0-7919 GCA_964013525.1 uncultured Alphaproteobacteria bacterium
CCAGGCCAGAACCCGCGGCATCGGCAGGCGAAACCGCAACATCGGCGCGGACAATGATACCGCACGGAACATTTGCGGATCCTGATACAATGCCCGCAACAGGATATGCCCCCCCATGGAATGGGCCAGTGCATAATTTGGGCCCGGCCCCGTGACCACTGATTGCATGAATGTGTGCAGTTGTTCAGTGTCACGATCAAATCCCGTGTGATAAACCTGTTCCAGTTTGTCCTTGAAATAACGCTCGGATTTCCCCTGCCCCCGCCAGTCAAAGGTATAGACCTGATAACCCGCATTGTGAAAATCACGGATTGTTTCATAAAATTTTTCAATAAATTCTGAAAACCCGTGCAAAATCACGATATTGCCTATGGGTTGATCGTGCGGCATCACCCCATAGCGGCAGGTGTGGCCATCAGGCGTTTGAAAGGTTCCGAATGTAAATTTATCCGGTTGGGTAAAACGGGAATGCAGTGTGGGACTTTCCATGCGAATCGACTTGGTGTAAGGTTTTAAGAACAAGGATCTTTTACGGGGAACATCATGGCACAGGCCCAGCTGAAAACAAAATCAAACTATCATCACGGCAACCTGAAGGATGTATTGATTGAAACGGCATTAAACCTGCTGGAAACCCACAGCCCCGATCAAATCTCGCTTCGCCGATTGGCACGCGATATCGGCGTTTCCCAGACGGCCGTATACAGCCATTTTAAGGATAAAACCGATATGATGGCCGCCATTGCCATTGACGGATTTCAACGTCAGGCGCAATTTATGGCCGATGCCGTCCGTGACCAGCGCGATGCGTTTTTACGGGCCGAGGGGCTGGCAGTTGCCTATATGGAATTCGCCTTTGAAAACCGCGCTCTGTTTCAGGTCATGTTCTCGCGCGATATTCAGGACCTGTCTGAACACAAGGAACTGGCCCTGGCCGCCGGGCGCCCATACAGCCTTTTCGCCGCCGCCTGGACACGGTTCAATCCCGAACAAAGCCATCGCATGCCATTCATCTGGTCCATGTTCCATGGTCAAACGATGTTGATGTTGGACCCGAAATTCAGGCCCGCCATTTCACGCGGCTTGTCCCCACAGGAACTGGCGCGCCGATCCATTGATATTTATAAAAACAACTGATTACCTGTTGATTGCCTGTCAGCTTTTATGCGGCCTTAATTTTCGACAATTGTGTGATAAAACATGTAATAGCCATTGGCCGTCGGGTCATAATCAATGCAGGCGGCATGTTTACCGCCGGTGACCGCTTCACCCAGAACGGAATCCGTATCCGGTTCTTCGGGAATACCGGAAATCCCTAAATTCTCATTGATGTCGCGGCAGGCGGCCTCCGTCAGGGGTTCAACCGTGATAAAGGCATCGGTCGCTGTGGTCCCCATATTAAAAATCGAAAGACCCGATCCGGTATTATAATAATTTGCACTTAATGTCCCTGCGGTCAGAGTTGATGGATAATTCGGGACATCGGCCCCGCCGCCATCGGCTGAGAAAACACAATTGGGCCCTGTGGTGCACGGATTGGCCACATCGACCAGGTCATTCAACTGAAAGGCCGCTTTGGTCGTATCGCCGAATAAAAGCATACGGTCTGCCGCCACCCGCACCATCGTGGTCGCCTGGACCAATGAGGAGGCATCAAGAGCGGCTTTTTCACGATCAATGCCGCCACCACCGCGGCCGGAATTTGTCACCGCATAAGACAGGGCCGCAAACAAGGCGACCGCAATCAGGATCAGAAACAATGCGTTTCCGCGCCTGTTGTCGAACAAATCATAATCGTCATGTGTGCCGCATTTCAAATGGGTCATATTTTTATATCCCTAACCCTTATTCGGGTGTGATGGTTGCAAAATACCAATAAACGCCGTCCCCTGATCCCGAGCTTCCGAGTGTATATCCACCTGTCCCTTCCACACACCCTTCGGTCGTGCCATTGATAGATGGCAAAACCCCAGAGGATGCGAAATTTCCTGTAAAATTTTGCGATGTACATGAATAGGCCATTTTATCAGGTGCGTAGGATGGTGCATTATAGCCTGCCATGCGGTTGATCTGTTCACAGGTTTCTAGCGGGATAGCCCCTAAAAAGAAATTAATTCCGCGGACATTGTTGTTAATTCTACAACTGCCCGTAAATTTATACGTCTCAGCCTGATAATCTTCAGCCGCAAGCCTGCGCATTCCGCCCCCCTCAGCGTGAAAGAAATAGCATTTATATTCAGGACTGCTGCTGTTGGGATACTGCGTATAAATGTTGGTTTCATTATAAGGGGACGCTTCGAAACTTAATTCTTCCGTTTCACATCCCTTCAGCGATTTCATCCGCAATGCCGCCTGGCGCAGGCGGTTGGTATAATTTAACAGCTCTGCCGCGGTCACGCGCGCGGTTTCCGTATCAATATTTTCGTTTGAGGTTTTATTTTCCGTCATCGCAAACGTCAGGGCACCGAACAGGACGATCCCGATCAGAATAATAAACAGCGCATTTCCCTGTGCATTTCTCATACGCCAATAAGTTTATGACAGAAATGGGGCAAGATAAAGGCGTTTAAAATTGATAAGCAATGAATGTTAAAAAAACATTATCAAAAAAAATATGGTGATATTATCTGATGATTAAAACTTTGTGATAAACGTAAGGGGGAACGGTATCGCCCGAACGGATGTGACAGCCTTCGGTTTTATCGCTACTTACATAAATTCCGATTCCACCACCGGTAGTGGTAGTATCATCACGATAGTCGCCATAATATTGATAATTATTATAAGGTGTTGTTGAATTAAAGCCTTTGCCACCTAATGCATTGCAAAAAACCTCGTTAAGGTAAGCTATGCGAAACACCAGCTCGGACTTTTCCGCGTCACCTAAATCGTATTTTAAAACTTGGAAAACATATTCAAAAACACCTTTTTGTTCATACGGTCTCAGAAATTCAATATCAGGTGGTGGTAAATCCGCACCCCGAGGATCGAACAAGTGGCAGGAACCATCGGAGGGGGATATAGGATTATAATAATCACCACTTACATCAGTAACGGTGCCACTGTTATTAGCATCGTGCTGAACTGATATTTCCTCAGGACTGCAACCATTAATTATTCGCAAACGATCAATCCCGTTTGATAATAGCGCTGTATAATTGCGCAAAAGTGCAGCATCTATAGCCGCCTGTTCACGGTCAGCGCCGCCACCGCCGCGACCTGAATTTGTCACTGCATAGGACAGCGCCGCAAACAAAGCGACCGCAATCAATATGATAAATAATGCATTTCCTGTATCTTTAGACATGGCTAACAATATTAGACATGGCTAACAATAGAAGCTAAACCCAAAAATTAAAAGTTTTCTTATAAAAAAGTTTTGATGGCCTGTGACACGCGCCTTGCATAACTGGCGCCAAACAGGATCGTGTGCACCAAAAGCGGATAAATATTATAAAGGACGCGGCGCTCTTCAAAAAAGCCGGGCTTGATATCAATTTCCTTTTGATAGCTGGCGAAAAATGATTGGTTGACCGTATTGAACAGGGTTAAAAATGCCAGCACCATTTCATGGTCGGCATAATAAATGGCAGGATCGATAAAGGCGCGCACCTCCCCCTGATCAGACAGGATGTTTCCGCCCCAGCAATCACCATGGATCAAAACCGGACGATTGCCCTGACCGATAATGCCGTGCGCCTTGGAGGCCAGCAAATCAATTTTATGCATGGTGTCCTGATCGATCTTACGATTGCGAAAGGCCAGTTCCGCCATGTGCAAAAGGCGGTTGTTGATGAAAAAATCAGCCCAGCTGTCTGTCATGGCATTGGATTGCAAAATGCTGGCGATGTGCGTGTCAGAGGTATAACCATAGCGATCACCCTTGGTTTTATGCAGACGGGCCAGCTTGGTTCCCGCATCGGCCTGGGCGGCATCATTCATCTGCCAGTCGGAGTGTATATATTCCATGACCAACACCTGTGATGACGCATGATAAACTTTTGGAGTGGGAAGCCCACCCTTGTCATGCAGGGTTTGTAACATCTGTGCCTCTTCATCCAGGGAATGGGGCGATGTTTTGACGACATATGTCATCTCGTTATCCAGCATGATTTTATAGCTTTCGGCGTGAACCGCTGAAGACAGCGGCGATATCCGCATGACTTTGGAGCCGAACAGCTCGCTCATCAGTTTTTTGATTTCGATCTGGTTGATCACCGGCAGGCCTCTTTCAAATCCCGGACGACATGGTGTGCGCCCGCCTGAATAATATCATAAGTGCGAATAAAATGGGACAGGTCCCCATACCACGGATCGGGCACATCGCAATCGGGATGATACATTTTTAAACGCGCCTTGGCACCTGTTGGTTTTTTGGCCTTCAGGGCCTCCATATGGCCGTGGTCCATGGCGTAAATAATATCAAAAGTTTCAAAATCCTGCGGCTTGACCGGTCGTGCGCGGATTTTGGAAATATCGATCCCGTTTTCGGACGCCGTTTTTACCGCGCGGGGGTCCGGGGCCTCGCCCGCGTGCAGGCCGTGGGTGCCGGCGGAGTCAAATTCACAATCCAACCCCACGTCATTGCACAGTTTTTTAACCAGCCCTTCGGCCGTTGGCGACCGACAGATATTTCCGGAACAGACAAACAGGATTTTCATGATTGTTGCTTTTCTTGTTGTTTCAAATGTTTCCAGTCTTCCTTCGTTAGGATATAAAACGCGTGATCCCGAAAACCACCGTTCAGGTATGCATATTTTTCCAAGGTTCCACAATGGCGGAATTGACAACGTTCGGCAACCGCACGGCTTTTCATGTTTTTTGTATCCGCCTGAATTTCAACGGATGTTACATTTTGGTGATCAAACAATTCAGCTGTCAGGAAATTGACACAGGCCCCCATGATGCCGTGCCCCTGAAATTTGGCCGCCATCCAATAGCCCAGCGACACACGTTTTGTCACACGCTCAACATAGCGCCAGCTGATCAAGCCGGCCAAACGTCTTTTGAAAATTATGGCGAAAACCGTTTCACCTGCATGCTGACCTGTGACAGATTGTAAAAACCCTTCAGTATCCTTGACCGTCTGTGTGCTACCAACCCAAGCCAGCCATTCGGACAAATGCGCACGGTTCGTATCAACCAGATGAAACAATTCTTTTGCATCCGATATTGTGACTGGTCTAAGTTGAATGGTATCTGAAACAGAATAAGACATAGGGTCAAAGTCTAACGTGGATTTGATATCGGCACAAATCGAATTTGATGATCAGGGGCGGCTGGTCTCGACCGCTTATGGCGATATTTATTTTCAGCCCGGTCAGGCCGTGTCAGAATCTGAGTATGTTTTTTTACACAAAGGCGGCTTTTACGAGGCCATAGAATCCGGCACCGATGTCACCGTGGCGGAATTGGGGTTTGGCACGGGGTTAAACTTTCTACTAAGCGCCAAGGCCTTTGTTGAAAAGGCCAACCCCGGTGAAACCCTTCATTATATTGCTTTTGAGAAACATCCGATCCGTGCGGCTGATTTGAAAAAAATTCACGGGTATTGGCCGGAATTGAGTACCGTTTCTGATCCCCTTCGCGATCAATATCCGCTTTTAACGCAAGGCATTCACCGCCTGCATTTCAAAGTTGCAGATCGCAATATCAACCTGACGTTGGTCTGGGGCGATGTCAGCGATTGGCTGCCCGACATGCCATTTCAGGCTGATATCTGGTATCTGGACGGGTTTGCCCCTGCCAAAAATCCGGACATGTGGGCGGATTTACTGTGGAAACCGATAGCCCGTAATACCAAAGATGGCGGTCGTGTGACCACCTTTACTGCGGCAGGTGCCGTCCGCCGCGGGTTGATCACAGCCGGCTTTGACATGGAAAAAACGCGCGGGTACGGGCGAAAACGTGATATGCTGATCGGCACAATACAGCAAAACGCCCCCCGTAACCCCATGCCTTATGATGCGAAATCCATGCCCTGGCCGCATGTTGATGGCCTGAAAAAGGTGGCGGTCATCGGCGCGGGCATTGCCGGCTGCGCATTGGCAGATGCCCTGACGCGCCACGGTATTGAAACGCACATCTATGATACAGGCGATGGGCCCGCGGGTGGGGCATCCGGGAATCCTGTCGCGGCCGTTTATCCCAAATTGGGTGTGATCACATCCCCTTCGGATCGTCTGTATCGTCAGGCTTTTACCTATGCCCGCATGTTTTATGGCCAACTGCCAGACAGCAGCTTTGATGCCTGCGGCGTTTTTCTGATGGACCGCAATACAGACGCCCAAACGCGCCATCAAAAAATTTCCGAACGGATCGCCGATCCCGCGCTGGCGCGCTATGTGGAAACGGATAGCGTAACAGGCCTGGATCTGAAACAGGGGGGGTTGTGGATGGAACAGGGCGGCACCGTCTGCCCGCCGGATTTATGCCGCGCCCTGATCAAGCGTGCCCATCAAACCGGACGCCTTCACACCCATTACAATCATAAGGTTACAGACCTTGCCCATCTGGGCGCTGATGCTGTGATTCTTGCCAATGCGGATGGGATCAATACCTTTGCTGAAACCGATCATGTTCCGGTTGAAGCTGTGCGTGGGCAGATCAGCCGCTGGCCCGCAACCCCCGTCAGTCAGCATTTGAAATCCGTTCTATGTCATAAAGGGTATATCACACCGTGCAAGGACGGGGCACATATCATCGGTGCCACCTTTGACAAAGGGGCCAGCGCTGATCACATTGCAACGGCTGCGGATCATACCCGCAATTTGGAACAATTGTTTGCAGAGGTTCCCGAACTGCGCGCAGATACGGACGCCACCAGACTTGCAGGCCGCCGCGCCCACCGCACGGCCAGTCCCGATCGCCTGCCTTATTGCGGGCCGGTTTTGAATAGTAATGAATTTGAACATACGCATGAGGCCCTGTCACAGGATGCCACCACGCGCTTTGACAGATTGCCGCCCTATCACACAGGTCTCTATATTTTGGGGGCGCTAGGGTCGCATGGGATGACAACCGCCCCGTGGCTGGCAGAGGTCTTGGCCTGTCATCTGGCCGGGGTTCCGCTGCCCGCATCCAGCCGTCATTTATATGATCTGACGCCCGCGCGCATGGCGGTTCGGCAAATGATCCGAAAAAATCCATCCTGAAACTTGCCAAAGGGCGGTAGGCGGATTATATTTCTCTTGGCGGTTGTATTTCGGTAGGCCGTCACATATATATAAGGAAATCCGCGATTGTTGCCGATATGACGGGACAATCCACAGAATTTGCCAAAGGAGACATTCATGAGCAAAGTAATCGGTATCGACCTCGGTACAACAAATTCTTGTGTCGCTGTTATGGACGGCGACAAACCCAAAGTCATCGAAAACGCAGAAGGTAACCGGACAACCCCGTCCATGATCGCCTTTACAGACAATGACGAGCGTCTGGTTGGACAACCGGCGAAACGTCAGGCGGTGACAAACCCGGAAAACACATTGTATGCAGTGAAACGCCTGATCGGCCGCCGCTTTAAAGAAAAGCAGGTCCAGGAACTGCGCGAGAAGGCCCCCTTTAACATTGTTGAGGGTGAAAACGGCGACGCGTGGGTTGAAATTGACGGTGAAAAATACGCGCCTTCACAATTGAGCGCGATGATCCTGCAAAAGATGAAGGAAACAGCGGAAAGCTTCCTGGGTGACAAGGTCACACAGGCGGTGATTACCGTTCCTGCGTATTTTAACGATTCCCAGCGTCAGGCTACCAAAGATGCCGGTAAAATTGCCGGTTTGGAAGTTCTGCGCATTATTAACGAACCGACAGCCGCGGCGCTGGCCTACGGTCTGGACAAAAAAGAGCACGGCACCATCGTTGTTTACGACTTGGGTGGTTGTACGTTTGACGTCTCCGTATTGGACGTCGGCGACGGC
>CAXGXG010000057.1:0-7835 GCA_964013525.1 uncultured Alphaproteobacteria bacterium
CCTCGAAAAAGACATAGAACAGAACCGTATCAAGGGCACAGAACATACCGATCATCATTGTCTCTAAAATTAGAAACGCGATCATGTATTCTTTGACCCGCTCAGTAATGGCATTCCAACTGGCCATGATACAGATGGGTGTCAAGAAGGTTGAAAGCAAAACAAAGAAGATCGAAATCCCGTCCACACCCATTTTATATGATATGTCCAGACCCGGGAACCACTTCACTTCCTCAAGGAACTGAAATTCCGAAGACGTCGGATCAAAGAACATATACATGTATAACGACAATGCGAAGGTCGTTACCGAAAACAGCATTGCTGCACTTTTGGCATTACGGATCACATCCGCATCACGCCCACGAATGAACATGATAAAAAATGCACCCAAAAGCGGTAAAAACGTAATCGCAGACAAAACAGAAAAATTTAACATCGGTGACAAGCTCTTCGGTTCTACAGGGACAAAATAAACAGGGTAATCAGGATGACAACGCCGGCCAGCATCGTATAGGCATAATCAAAGATAAAGCCTGTCTGAATTTTTCGGATCTGAAAGGCACCGTCACGAATTCCAGCCGCCAGACCATCAGGCCCATGGCCGTCGATAATCTGCTTGTCGCCGCGCTTCCAAAACACGCGTCCCAGTTTTTTTAATGGACGGACGATTGTACTGTTATACAGCTCGTCAAAGTACCATTTGTTAAACAGGAAAGTGTGAATAGGTTTAAACACACGTTTGATTTTTGACGGAGCGCTGCTGAAGACCATATAAAGAATATAGGCCAGAATAATACCGGCTAAGCCGACCAGAAACGGCAAGACAGGGACCCATGACGGGACGTGATGCGCAGCTTCAACGGTATCGTTGCCTTCTAAAATAAACAGCGTTTCATTCCAAAATTCTGTACGAAGTTCGCCGACGAAATAAGGATAAGCGACATAGCCTGATAAAACAGCCCCAAGAGCCAACACGATCAATGGAAAAATCATAACAGGTGGAGATTCATGAACATGCGCCATAACCTTTTCATCCGCGCGGGGTTTGCCGTGGAAACTCATGATAATCAGGCGCCATGAGTAAAAGGCCGTCAGGAACGCCGCGGCAATCCCGCACCAGAATGCAAAATTCCCCCACGCTGTATGGTCGGCAAAGACGGACTCCAGAATAATATCTTTAGAGAAGTAACCGGCGAAGAACGGAATTCCCGCCAAGGCGAGTGAACCGATCCACATCATAGCATAGGTGATTGGAACCTCACGCCAGATACCGCCCATTTTACGCATATCCTGTTCATCAGACATCGCATGGATAACAGAGCCCGCACCCAAGAATAACAGCGCCTTAAAAAACGCATGTGTGAACAGGTGGAACATGGCCGCACCATAGGCGGAAACGCCAAGGGCAAAGAACATGTAACCCAGCTGGGACATTGTTGAATAAGCAATTACGCGTTTGATATCAAACTGTGTAAAGGCAATTGTTGCTGCGACCAAAGCGGTTAACGCGCCGACAACAGTAATAAATTGCATCACAAATGGCGCATATTCAAACAATGGGGAAACACGTGCTACCAAAAAGACACCTGCGGTCACCATAGTTGCAGCGTGGATCAGCGCTGACACAGGAGTTGGGCCTTCCATCGCGTCCGGCAACCACGTATGCAGACCCAGCTGTGCAGATTTACCCATTGCACCGATAAACAGCAAGAAACATGTCACGGTCAGGGCGTCAAACTCAAGCGTTAAAAATTCAAAGCTGACACCGGCAAGGCCTGAAGCCGCCCCGAATACAGAATCAAACTGAAGGCTGCCGAACAAAAGAAAAACGCATAGAATACCAAGGGAAAGTCCAAAATCACCAACGCGGTTCACGACAAACGCCTTCATCGCCGCGGCATTAGCCGAAGGCTTGTGATGCCAGAAACCGATCAAAAGATAAGACGCAAGTCCGACCCCTTCCCAGCCAAAGAACAATTGCAGGAAGTTATTTGACGTGACCAGCATCAACATCGCAAACGTAAACAGGCCAAGGTAGGCCATGAAGCGAGTTTTCGATTTATCATGGCTCATGTAGCCGACGGAATAGATATGCACCATCGCGGAAACAACGTTGACCACCAGCAACATTACAGCAGAGAGCGTATCAAAACGCAGTGCCCAATTCACATCCAGTTCGCCTGAAGAAATCCAGGTCATTATACGGATGATTTCTGTATTGCCGCCCAATGCGACCGATTGGAAAACGCTGAACGAGGCCAATGCCGCAGCACACATTAAAACGCATGTGATTCCATTTACAGCTTTGCTGCCAATGGTCCGGCCCAAGGCACCGGCGATAATCGCGCTGATCAGCGGTAAGAAGACTGCAAGTAATCCCATTGGGTTATCCCTTCAGCGTATTGATTTCAGTGATGGTAATCGAGCCTTTGTTTCGGAAATATGTTACCAAAATGGCAAGGCCGATAGCCGCCTCCGCAGCGGCAATTGTCAGGATCAGCATCGAAAAGACCTGCCCGGTCAGGTCATTCAAATAATGTGAGAACGTGACCATATTGATCGTCACTGACAAGAGGATCAATTCAATCGACATCAAAATCAAAATGACGTTGCTGCGATTTAAGAAGATACCGAAAACGCCTGTCACAAACAGGACAGCCGCGACAATCAAATAATGGATAATACCAATTTCTAACATAACCTACCCTTAGACAATCTTATTGTTCTTATACAATTCCTGAACCGGATTCAACATTTTCAATGCTGACCACATCCTCAACCCGGCGGCTGGTCTGCTCACTGATCTTCTGTCTTTTCACGCCTGGACGATGGCGCAACGTCAGGGTGATCGCACCCATCATGGCAACCAGCAGGATCAAGCCCGCAAGCTGGAAGAACAGCATATAATCCGTATACATGACCAATCCCAATGCGTGTGTGTTATTCATAGCATCTGCAACAGAAAACGGTGTCTGTGCATTGATTTGCGCCTCAGCCGAAAAATGCCAATTTGTATACACCCACAGCAACTCGCCCAACAGAATAAAGCCCACAACGGCGGCAAGCCCCATGTTTTTCTTTAGCGATTTACCCATGCTATCCATACCGACATTCAGCATCATAACAACAAACAAGAACAAGACCGCAACAGCGCCAACATAAACAATAACCAGAATCATGGCCAAGAATTCAGCACCCAACAAAACGAAAAGCCCGGCCGCATTAAAGAAGGCCAGTATTAGATACAAAACGGAATGAACTGCATTTCGTGACGAGACGACCATAATGCCGCTCAGCAAAAGAATAGCAGAAAAAAGATAAAAGATGAGTGCTTCGACCATGAGTTTTTTCCTTATCGATACGGGGAATCAACCGCAAGGTTGGCCGCAATCTGGGCCTCCCAACGGTCACCGTTTTCGAGCAGTTTTTCCTTGTTATAATAAAGTTCTTCGCGTGTTTCCGCTGCGAATTCAAAATTGGGCCCTTCAACGATCGCATCAACAGGGCATGCCTCCTGGCACAGGCCGCAATAAATACATTTGGTCATGTCAATGTCATAGCGTGTCGTGCGGCGAGATCCGTCATCGCGTGCCTCTGCCTCGATTGTGATGGCAAGGGCCGGACAGATCGCTTCGCACAATTTGCAGGCGATACAACGCTCCTCACCATGGGGATAGCGGCGCAGCGCGTGCTCCCCACGAAAACGCGGGCTGATCGGATTTTTCTCAAAAGGATAGTTAATCGTGACTTTCGGTTTAAAGAAATACCGAAGTGTCAGCCAAAAACCTTTTACAATTTCGACCAAAAAGAAACTGCGTGCGGTCTTATCGAGAAATGCCATCGTCAACCTCCAGAATTGAAACGGGCTCGTATACAGGCAGGGCATCGTTATAGACAAGAATGCCTGCAACCAGAATGACCCAAATTAGAGAGAGCGGCAGGAAGATTTTCCACCCCAACCGCATCAACTGATCATAGCGGTAGCGCGGAAGTGTCGCACGTGACCATAGGAAAATAAAGAGGACAGCACAGACCTTGAGCACAAACCATATCATGCCGGGGACCGCTTCCAACAAATCCCACTCAAGACCAAAAGGCACTTTCCAACCGCCCAGGAACAAAATAACTGTCATTGCTGACATCAGAATCATGTTCATGTATTCGCCCAGGAAGAACAGAGCGAACGTCATAGAGGAATATTCAACGTTATAACCGCCGACCAACTCCGATTCACCTTCAGGCAGATCGAAAGGCGCGCGGTTTGTTTCTGCCAATGCGGAAATCACAAAGACTACAAACATCGGGAACAAAAGAAAGTGCATCCACCAAGGACGGTCAACCATGACAATTTCCGTCAGGTTCAGTGAGCCGGTTGTCAATAAAACGGTAACAATGACCAAACCAATAGAAACCTCATAAGAAACCATTTGTGCGGCAGAACGCAATCCACCCAAAAATGCATAGCGTGAATTGGATGCCCACCCGGCCATTAAAATGCCATAAACCCCCAATGAGGAGATCGCGAACAAATATAAAATCCCTACATTTAAATCTGCAAGGACAACGCCCAAATCAAACGGGATCACCGCCCATGCGACCAAAGCCAGCATAAAGGTCAGCATTGGTGCCAAAACAAAGATTGCACGGTTAGAGGCTGCAGGAATAATCGTTTCCTTGCCAAACAGTTTTAATCCATCCGCCAGTGGCTGTAACAATCCAAACGGGCCGACCATCATAGGTCCCTGACGCAACTGCATTGCAGCCATAACTTTACGTTCAGCATAAGTCAGGTAAGCCATTGCGCCCAACAAAGGCAGAACGATCAGGAGGATATACCCGAGGATCTCCAAAACAGGGAGAACATAAATATCAAAAAATTCAACCATTTGTACCCGTCTTCTTGTCCTGTTGTTTGGCAAATTCCTGTGCACATTCCGCCATGGTTTTAGACAGGCGGGAAATCACATTTGTCTGATAAAAATTCTTAATCGGTGTGATGAACCCAGCCTTGAGAATGCGGCCCGGCGCACCCAAAGATGTCCAGCTTGTCTGTGGGCGCTGGTTAATATCGGCCAGCTCAGGATGATTTTGGACAAGATCCGCACGCAGCATCTGTAAATTATCATAACCAAGTGGCGCCCCCATAAAAGCAGATAGCGCACGAATGATCTTCCAATCTTCGCGGGCCTCTCCCGGTGGGAAAGTTGCTTGTCTTGCAATTTGCGGGCGGCCTTCAGTATTGATGTAAACGCCCGGTTTTTCCGTATAGGCAGCCCCCGGCAGGATCACATCTGCATGAATTGCGCCGTGATCACCGTGGTGCCCCTGATAAACGACAAAAGCTTTTTTGCTGACAGATTTAAAATCAATATCATCAACACCAAGAAGGTATAGCGCCTTGATTTTTCCAGACTGGGTTTCATCAATCATGCGTGATGCATTGTATCCACCCTTGCCCGGTGTCAATCCCAATATCAAACCACCCACGCGGCTGGCCGCAGTATGCAACATGTTCAGGCCGTTCCAATCCTTGCGGATAACTTTGAACTCTTCTGCAATCTGGGCGACCATTTGTTGGATGGCTTTCCCGTCTTTGCGGCGAAGGGCCCCTTCTCCCAGAATGATCATCGGCTTCTTGGCAGATTTGAACGCTTTGACAAATTCAGATTTGCTTTTGCGCAGGCTGGACAGTGTTTCACCGCCTGCACCCAGATATTCAAACGGATAATTCAAATCAACAGATTCACCAATAACGCCGATGGCAAGTTTGGGATTGGCCAGATAGCTTTTGCGGATCCGCATATTGACCATGGGCGCCTCCCAACGTGGGTTGGATCCAACAAGCAAAATTGCATCCGCCTGCTCGACTCCAGCGATACCGCTGTTAAAAAGATAGCTCGCAGGATTACCCGTATCATAGACGGCACCATCGGTGCGGCAGTCAATGTGCGGCGATCCGATTTTCTCCATCAAATCCTTGAGCGCTTTCATCTCCTCAACTGCAGCCAGATCACCTACCATCGCACCGATCTCCTCGGGCTTTATGGAATCGAACTTCTCAGCAATGGCTTCAAAGGCCTCTTCCCAGCTGGCAGGGCGCAATTTTTTGCCATCGCGAATATAGGGCTGATCCAAACGCTGAACTTTCAGCCCATCATAGGCAAAACGCGTTTTGTCGCCAATCCATTCTTCGTTAATCTCTTCATTCAAGCGCGGCAGAACTCGCATAACTTCATTGCCACGGCTGTCGACGCGGATATTGGATCCAACAGCATCCATCACATCAATGGTTTCGGTCTTTTTCAACTCCCACGGACGTGCCTTGAATTCATAAGGACGCGAAACAAGCGCACCGACCGGGCACACATCAATCAAGTTACCGGACACTTCGGATCCGATCATGTTTTCAACATAAGGTCCGATTTCCAAAGCTTCACCACGGCCAATTTGTCCCAAGTCTGGCACGCCGGCCAATTCTTCGCCAAAACGAACGCAGCGCGTACATTGAATGCAGCGGTTCATGTGCGTATCAATCAATGGGCCGAGGTATTTTTCCTTAAGCGCGCGCTTGCTTTCGGTATAGCGCGAGCGGTCATATCCAAAGGCAACGGACTGGTCCTGCAAATCACATTCACCACCCTGATCGCAAATCGGGCAATCCAGCGGGTGGTTTATCAGCAAGAATTCCATTACGCCCTGACGGGCCTTAACAACTTTGTCAGATGTTGTGTTCACCTTCATATCTTCGCCGCATGGCAAAGCACAACTTGCTACTGGTTTAGGCGAGCCTTCGACTTCGACCAGGCACATACGGCAATTGGCAGGAACCGAAAGACGGTCATGGTAACAAAAACGCGGAATCTCAATACCCAGTTGTTCGGCTGCCTGCAGGATTGATGTTCCCTGTTCAACCGTAATTTCAATTCCGTCAATTGTGAGTTTTGGCATAGTAAATCCTTATCTCTTCAACGCACTCAGCGCTTTTGTAAAAGTGACCTCGGCCGTTTTATCCGTGCGAATTCTTGTCCATTGAGACACATCGCCAAATTCTTTTTTAAACTGCAGACCAACGACAAAACTGTTTGCATCGGATACACCCTTCTCGCGTTCATCAGCGCGATGCTCCAAAACGGCTTGATCGTTTTCCAACCAAAAGCCGTGCGGCTCTGCCTGATATTTTTCTGCCAATGCCTGAAAACGTGCGCGTTCTTCTTCGCTTAAGAATGTCGCATCAACAATCACATTCATGCCGCGGTTCAACGCATATGTGGCAAGCTGGGCCATCTTGTCATAGGTTTTTTGACTGAATTCTGTGCTGTATGCATCAGTCGGCAGGGTTATTGTTTCATCAAAACGGCTTTCGCCTTTTTCGCTGTACCAGATCACTTTGCGCACCAGATCACTGTCAATCAGCATGGTTTTTTGTGACGCGGCATTAAAATGTCCATGCAGGCTTTTTGCCAGGGTGGATTTCCCATTGGCAGAGATCCCGCCAACCATAATCAGCTTATGTTTTTGTGATGTCTTCATACAATATCCCCCTTATGCCGCATCAATCGCACGTGTGCGATATTCCATGATGCGTTTTTCCATTTCGGGTCTAAAGTGATTGATCAACCCCTGGATTGGCCATGCAGAAGCATCGCCATGGGCGCAAATTGTATGACCCTCCATTTGACTGCCGACATCCAACAGCATATCAATTTCGTCAACGCGGGCCTCTCCGGTCACCATACGTTGCATGACCCGGTAGAGCCAGCCTGTCCCCTCACGGCAAGGCGTGCATTGACCGCAGCTTTCGTGCCCATAAAAACGCGCCAGACGCGCAATTGCAA
>CAXGXG010000058.1:0-7732 GCA_964013525.1 uncultured Alphaproteobacteria bacterium
GTATTGATAACCCCAATGACATTCCAACGGATTCATCCGAACGTAAACAGTATAATTTTAACGGCGTGTCCGCAGGTGATTTTCCTGAGCCTGACACCGGCGCAAATACAAATGTTGGTGATGAGGATGCGCGTTTAGCAGGAAAGAAGTTTTTCTGCCATCACACCGGGTCCTATGGGGGCGAAGGTACCGAAGCCGTCATGGTCTTGGCCCCGCGCTGATTTACCTATTGCAATCGCAATAGCCCTATCCTATTTCATTTCAAGAACGAATTTTGGAACGCCGGGACTCACCCCGGCATGAGGGTAAATTTTATGTGCGGACGTCTGCGCCTGACCTATAAAATTTCCGAATTGATCGAAGCCATGAAGGATTTGAAAATTGCGGGGGACATCCGCATGGATCCAAATTGTGCGCCGACCGACAGCGCCTTGATCATTGCCGCCGATCCCAATGGCATTCCCAAGAGCCGCCAAGCGGTGTTCGGCCTGATCCCGAACGATGCACAAGACCGTGACATTTCAGCACGGCTTTGCAATGCGCGGATCGAAACGGCGCACCAAAAACCATCCTTTGCCGCAGCCTATGCCAAACGCCACTGTATTATCCCGTGTAGCGGCTTTTACGAATGGCGGGCGGAAAATGGCCGCAAACAACCCTATTTATTCTCCCGCCAAGATCAGGGAACCATGTTTCTGGCGGGTTTGTGGGAACGCTGGATCGACCCCCGTGAACAGGCGGTCTATTCTTTTACAATTTTGACCCAGCCGGCCATCCCCCCGATTGCCGATTATCATCACCGCAGCCCATTAATATTAAAAGACGGCAGGCAATCGGAATGGTTGGACAGGCGCGTTCGCAATATTCAGGATTTGCGTGAAACGGGCGAGGCCCTAACGGTGGCTCCCGCCCCGATTGAAATGAACCGCCCGACATTCAAAAACTTTTAAATCGCCCGAAGCGGTTTCTTATTTAGAAACCACGCGTTTGCATTCGAATCTGAAAACGCATATAATTTAGACATATATTTTTATTTATTTTTTTATTTTTGATTCGTTTTTATGTTTAAGGAAATTTTATGCCTGCTTTTGCCCACCCACCGGTTGCGTCCGGTGACGACCACCTGAACGCCCTTTATTTTAATGATCTTTATCAAAAAGGGGCTGAAGATCAATTTGATCAAATTACAAATCTTGCCCAGCAGGTTTTCAACGTTCCGATCGTTCTGATCACATTGATTGACGGGGACGAGCTGTGGTTTAAATCCTGTATAGGATTAAAACGAAAATCGGTTCCGCGCAGCGTTGCATTTTGCGAACATACCATCCAAAACCAGAAAATTATGGTGGTCACCGATACGTTATCAGACCCCCGCTTTCAGGATAATATTCTGGTAACCGGTGCGCCACACATCCGATTTTATGGCGGCACACCGTTATTGGCGCCCAATGGAAATGTGATCGGCACACTTTGTATTCTCGACACACAGCCGCATCCTGATTTTTCAAACTCGGATAGCCGTCGCCTGTCGTGTTTCGGGCAGATTGCAGGGCATCTGTTGAATGCACGTTTTAAACATATTTCTGAACAGGACAAGAATGCAGCCAAAACAGAATTCCTGTCCTATATCGCCCACGAAATCCGGACGCCGTTGAATGCAATTACAGGCATTTCTCACATGCTGCGCCAAGAAGATGAATTGTCAGGCAAGATCCGTAAACTTGTCAATACTCTGGATGTCTCCGCACACAATCTGCTTGACCTGGTGAATGCTATTTTGGACATATCAGTAATTGAAACACGTCATTTAAAACTCACAAAAGAACGTTTCATGCTGGCCGCCCTTGCTGATGAGGTCCGTGATTTAATGGACTTTTGCGCCGCGGAAAAAGGCATTGGCTTTTACCTGGATAACCAGTGTGAGCGTGACCTCTATTATTTGGGGGACCGCATCCGGATCCGTCAGTTTTTACTGAATTTAATCGGCAATGCCATAAAATTCACCCAGCGCGGCGGTGTCGCCGTATACATTCGAAAACGTGTTTTGGGCAAGACAAAGCCAAAATCCGTTATTGAAATGACGGTTGATGACACGGGTTGCGGCATGAATAAACATGAATTGAAAAATGTCTTCGAGCCCTTTTACCAAATCAAAAACAGCCCACGCGGCGACAAAGGAACGGGTTTGGGATTGGCAATTTCCCGCGACATCATCGTGCAGATGGGCGGGAAAATCACCGTTAAAAGCACCCACGGTAAAGGGACAACCTTCACCGTTCGCATCCCCGATCATACGACCCATCGCCCTATTAAAAAAACGACAGTTATCACAGCAAAATCCCAGACATCCCATGATTATTACAAAGTTTTACTGGTCCAGGATGATACGGCCCAGCGCATGTTGCTGGCACAGACTTTAAAAGATTTCGGTTATGACGTTGACCTGCACCCGTCTTGTAACCTCCATCAAATAGACTTCGACGCCACTGCGGCTGATATTGTCATTGTTGATCTGGCCTACCCCCAGGCTGACATTGAAAAAGCGTTTGCCAAACTCGGTAACAATATGGAGCGACCGCGCATCATCGGGTTTATGCCGCAATCAGACGTTGATACGTCCTTAGAACTTGATGGCATTTTAACGCCTGAAATGAGCCCTACCCAAGTTTTTGAATGTATTGAGAAGATTTTGACAAAAACAAAAATCAATAACTCAATCTCGCATAAATAAATTCCGGAAAATCCCGCAAATTCCCAAAACCTTGCGAACTAGTGCCGAATCACCTAGTCTGGAGTTCTGAGGTACTCATACTAGTATAATAATAACATTTGTTTGAGAAGCTGATTAGATGGAAAGCTTTGTTGATGATAACGCCTGCGGTGAAATTGAGGCCACGCGCCTCAACCATCTTTACGCGCTTGATATTCTGGACAGTGCCCGTGAAAAAGATTTCGATGATGTTGTAAAGCTCGCAAAACTTGTTTTTGATGTTCCCATTGCATTGGTATCATTTGTCGACCGTGACCGGCAGTGGTTCAAATCCTGTGTCGGTTTAAATGTGGATGAAACTTCGCGCGAAGTTGCTTTTTGCGATCATGCCATCCGCCAGAACGAGGTTCTGGTCGTACCCGATGCGTCCAAAGACCCGCGCTTTCAACACAACCCCCTTGTCACTGACGCCCCGCACATTCGTTTTTATGCCGGCGCGCCCCTGTCTTTGGATGGGCAGAATATGCTGGGCACGTTGTGTATAATTGATCCGTCGCCACGTCATCATTTTGACGGACATCAACAAGAGACATTACAACGTATGGCGGAAACTGTATGCAATCTGTTGCGTCTGCGCCGCGAACGTATTCAGGAAAAAGACCGCAGCGAAGCAAAGTCAGAGTTTCTGGCCTATATCAGCCATGAAATCCGAACCCCTCTAAACGCCATCAGCGGGATTGCCCATTTGCTGGATTTGGAGACAGATGATGACCACGCCCTGCGTCCCCTGATCAAACCGCTGGAGGTCGCATCAGATAATGTGTTGGACTTGATGGACACTATGCTGGATCTGTCGGCGATTGAAGGACGCAACATTTCAATGAATGAAGAGATATTTTCCCTTTATGATACATTTTATGATGTTTATGAAATGATGAAGGAACGTGCCGCTTCAAAAAACATCGCCCTTTTCCTGAACGTTGAAAGTATACGCAATTTAAACTTTCAGGGCGATGCTCTTCGCTTTCGGCAGGTTCTGATTAACCTTGTCACAAATGCTATCAAATTCACCCATGACGGCAGCGTGACTATTTCTGCCTCTTTGCCAATGGGTTTTGGAACGCAAGATTTACAAGACCTGCAAATACAAATCACCGATACCGGAAGGGGGATTTCTGAGGAAGATTTGCCCCGCATCTTTGACCAATTTTATCAAGCAAAGACAGATGGTGTCTTCAAAGAAGGGTCTGGTTTGGGCCTGACCATCACCAAAAAGATTATTGATGCCATGGGCGGCAAGATCAATGTTGAAAGCGCTGAAGGGTTCGGATCGCGTTTTTTCCTGACCTTTCCCAAACGGGTCACAACCCTGAATCACCAAACCTATGACGATAGTCGCATCGTGGCGGCCGGCCTTCACATTCCCGAAGCGCCGGAAGGTTTTAAAAATCCTGTAAAAACGACACAGGCAAAACATCCGTCTGTCCTGATTGTTGAGGATTACGAATGCAGCCGTGTTGTTTTGGAAATGCGCTTTGAAACTGCAAATTATGATGCCGATTTTGCAAAAGACGGGAACGAGGCTTTTGAAATGGCGACCGATAAAAAATATGATGTGATTTTGATGGATATCAACATGCCTGGTATGAATGGTATTGAGGCGTCAAAAAAAATACGCAAATCATCCAAAAATCCAAACGTTACGATCATCGGCATGTCGGCGCATGCTTTTGACCGCGAACGTCAGGATTGCCTGCGCGCTGGCATGAATGATTTTGTGACCAAGCCTGTTGATTACAACCTACTGTTCGAAAAAATTGATACACACGTCGGCGCAATGTCGGGTCAGCATGCCGCCAATATGGCCGAGATTTCTTAGGGCTATATTAACCGCTGAAAACTACTATAATTGTGAGCAACAATAGTCTACCCATCAGCAGGTTTTACCATTATGTCGAATAATAAGATTTCCTATCAGGGTCAACCCGGTGCCTATTCGGATCTGGCCTGCCAGGAGGCCGCCGCAAACTACACCCCTCTTCCATGCGAAACATTCAAAAGCGCATTTGATGCCGTACAAAACGGCGATGCCGCGCGTGCGATGATCCCGATTGACAACTCGCTCGCCGGGCGTGTGGCTGACATTCACCGTTTGATGCCTGACAGCAACCTGTTCATTGTGGGTGAGCATTTCCTACCCATTCATCACAATTTATTGGGCCTTCCAGGCACAGATATTTCTGATATTACCGAAGTTTACAGCCATGTGCACGCCCTGCCGCAATGCGAAAAACTGATCCGTGAACTGGGCGTTAAACCTATTGTTTATGGGGATACGGCACTGTCTGCCAAAATGGTTTCCGAGAAAGGCGAAAGACATCGCGCATCCATCTCCTCCAGTGCGGCGGCGGAAATTTATGGATTGGAAATTCTGCGTGCAAACATCGAAGACCACGCAAACAACACCACCCGTTTTGTGATTCTGGATCCCAAGATTGATGTTCCCGCCTATAACCCTGATCAAAAATATGTAACCACTTTGATGTTTCGCCTGCGAAGCCTGCCGGCCGTTTTATACAAATGTCTGGGCGGGTTTGCCACCAATGGCGTCAATTTGACCAAGCTGGAAAGCTACATGGTTGAAGGGGATTTTAACAAGGTTGAATTCTATTGCGATGTTGAGGCCCATATTGAAGATCCGGCCATGGCATTCGCGTTGGAGGAGCTTGCCTTTTATACCGATGAAATCCGCAATTTCGGTACCTATCCGGCCAGCGCCTTTCGCTATGACGGATAACACAATTTAACCCCTAAAATTCGTTCGTGATTTTTTAACATCTCCATGTCACAATACATGAGTGGGTGTTTCAAAAAGCCACTCACAAATCTATTTTGAAAAGCAATTTGTTGACGATTTAAGCGGGCTGAAAATTCAGCCCTTGGGGGAATGATGGCCGGCGATACACTGACAGTCCAGATGATCGGACTGATTGCGTTTTGCATATCGCTATTCTCGGTTCAATTCAAATCACAAAAAATGATGTGGGGACTGGAAAGCACTTCCGACCTGTCATGGGCGGCACATTATTTTTTATTGGGGGGTCTGACCCCGGCATTCATAATTATTGTCGGCGTGATGCGCACACTTCTCAGCGTTTTTGTTCTGCCACAACATAAATTCATCGTCATCATGATTACGGGCTCAATCACGCTCGGGTTTTGTTTGATGAATATTGATGGTGATCTGCGCAATCTGCTGCCTGCTCTCTCACCTTTGATTTACGGCTTTGCCATTTATTATAGCAACCACTACGTCAAATCCCGTTGTTTGATGGCGGCCGGATATTTGCTGTGGCTGACGATCGGTGTCGTCTTTCATTCCTATATTGAGGTCATTGCCTGCATGACCGGATTGCTGTCGCTCGCGATCGGCTTTTACCGTCATGGAAAAATGCCGACACAGGTCGCAACCGCCATGGCGTAATTTATGCAAGCTTAATGTTCTTCCAATACATAAATGAAGTAGTTTGCATCCGCGCCGGAGTTGTAAAAGCATCCCGGTAGGTCGGACCCGACGTCCACTTCGCCCGGAATGCCTGTTCCAACACTAAAGTTTCCGTTGTATTGGGTAAAACTCCATGTGCCGGGCGTGCCGGCTGCTTGGGCATAGGTGGAAACCGTATCATCATCATGAAATCCACGGTTTATGGCTTTACAGGCCTCATCATCAATGGCACCGATCCAGATAAAGCTGTCACCCAGGCTGGTTCCGACATCTGTTCCGGCATAGCGTAGGCGCGAATTGTGGAATATGGCCCAGCTGGGGGAGGTATCCGCCTGTCCGGCCGCAACACGAATGTCCTTGGGGACATGTTGCAGGGGCACCCCTTCGCCACTGAACAGGCCGATGGTATCACCTGTTGTTGTCGTTCCGTCAGGGTTATAGACATTGCCGTTTGTATCCAAATCCGCATCACTGATAATGATCTGATCGTAATAGCCCATCGCCTGGTTGCGCGTGTAAAAGGCCTGAATACTGCTTATGATATTTAGGAACTCGCTGACCTTAAGCTCCATCTGTTCGCGGTCAATTCCACCGCCACCGCGTCCGGAATTCGTGACTGCATAAGACAAAGCGGCAAAAAGCGCCACCGCGATCAGGATCAGAAAAAGGGCATTCCCGCTGTTGTTACGCATATCATTTCCCTTGGCAAATATGTTTTCCGCCTTCATTCTAGGCGTCTTTGACAAGATTACCACCAAAATATGGCCAAATAATTTTGGCTGGCAAAGGTTCAGGCCCTATGTTAGCTTTGATATCAGTTAATTTTTACGAAAACATGAAAAGGATAATATCATGGCAACACATGCACAATTGGCCGCAAAACTTCTTCGCGATGCCGGCAGTTTTTTCCGCAACGTCGGTGAACAAAACCCACCTTTAAAAGATCAAATGAACGACAATGCTGATGTTTATGATCAGGTTGCAGCTTTGGTCGAAGGCGACCCAACGGGTGAGCTGGAAGTTCAGGATCAGCCTGAACAAAAATAAATATATAAAAGACATCAATCCGCCACATTGGACGTGTAGAATCAACTGTATGAAAAATGAACGCGGAAATGCATTGTTTTTAATCTTGATTGCGGTCGCATTGTTTGCGGCCCTTTCTTATGCTGTGACCAATTCCGGACGCGGCGGTGGCGGGATTGATCGTGAACAGGCCTCCCTGGCCGCTTCCCAGATTATGCAGTTCGGCGCATCGGTTGAACAGGCGCTGTTGCGCATGCGGATCTCAGGATCCGTACCCGTATCGGAAATGGATTTTCGTTCCGATCAAAGAACCCTGGAAAACGGCACGGCCCAGCCCTTTGAAAACAGCAATTGTACAACAGTCGATTGCCAGCTCTTTCACGCGCAAGGCGGTGGTGTGACTTACCAGACCTTTGATCAATTTGCCTCCACAGCCCCTTGGGCCGGAACCTCAACTGCGCGTGGACATAATGATATTTTGATTGGTAACG
>CAXGXG010000059.1:0-7697 GCA_964013525.1 uncultured Alphaproteobacteria bacterium
TTCAATGTCTAAATATATCGTTGCTTTTATCGTCCTTTTGTTGACGGCCCTGCCAAACACAGGCCAAACCGCTGTTTTCAACCCGAAAACGGCGACCCTACCCAATGGGATGCAAATTGTTCTGGTTGAAAATCATCGCGCGCCTGTTGTCGCCCATATGGTTTGGTATGACGTAGGCGCGGCCGATGAGGACATTGGCAAATCAGGCTTAGCCCACTTTTTTGAACACCTGATGTTTAAGGGAACAGACAAAGTTCCGCCGGGTCAATTCTCACGCATTGTCAAACGCCTGGGCGGCAATGACAACGCCTTCACCTCCAGCGATTATACAGCCTATTTTCAACAGGTACCTGTGGCAGAGCTCCCGAAAGTTATGGAGATGGAAGCTGATCGCATGGTCAATTTGAACACATCCGTTGAAAACATCATGACCGAGCGTGACGTGATTGTCGAAGAACGCAAAGAACGCACAGATAACAATCCTTCAGCAATCCTGCGTGAAGAGGTTATGAGCACCCTGTTCGCGGGCCACCCCTACGGTATTCCCGTTATCGGCTGGATGGATGAGATTAAGAACCTGAACCCTAAGGTTGTACAAGAATTTTATAAACGTTGGTATGCGCCCAACAATGCGATTTTGGTAGTGACTGGCGATATCACGATGGATCAGCTGATGCCTATGGCTGAAAAATACTATGGCGTACTTGAGCCTACGGCCCTGCCGACAATTGAATACCCGGCCCCCGCACCGATAAAAACCGATCATTTGATTTCTTATTCCGATGCCCGCGTCGGTAACCCGCTTGTTCAGATTAACTGGCGCGCCCCACGCGGAAGCGAAGCCCTTCAGGTTTGGGCCGAGGCTTTTGGCGGGCACACGACCTCCCCTCTTTACAAGAAACTGGTGGTCGAAGACAAAGTCGCTGTTCAAACAGGCATTTTCTACAGCCCTGTGTCAGAGGCGGAAACTATCCTGACCTATTACGGTGTTCCGGCCCCCGGCACCACATTAGAAGAGCTTGAGCGCGCCATGCAGACAATGCTGAAAAGCGTCTTAGAAAACGGCCTTTCTACTGATGATATCGACCGCGCAAAACAGCGTCTGCTGGATGCCGCAACATTTGAACGCGACAGCCTGATGGCCCCCGCAATGGTTCTTGGACGCGCATTAACATCGGGCTTTACCATTCAAGATGTTGAGGAATGGCCGGACAGAATACAGGCCGTAGATGATGCAAAAATTAACAGCGCTACGCAGGCGCTGTTCTATGGGGAAGACCAACCCGTGCGCTCTTACCTTTTGCCGGAGGCTGAAGAATGATACGCAAATCATTGTTAATGCTGTCTTTTTTGTTTTTTACTTTCGGGCATGCCGTGGCCGCAGAAAAGGTTTTGGATATTCAGGAAATCAAAACGGATAGCGGCATAAATGTCTGGTTGGCCGAAGACCACAGCGTTCCCGTCGTTGCCGTTGATTACTCGTTCGCGGGTGGTATGGCCTATGATAGCCCTGATCAAACAGGGCGCGCCTACCTGCTCTCCATTATGTTGGACGAAGGTGCCGGCGAACGCGACAGCCAAGCCTTTCAAAAAGCATTGGCTGACAATGCAATCGAAATGTCATTTTCTGCCGGGCGGGACGCGTTTAACGGCAGCATGCGAACCCTTTCACGCAATACGGATATGGCGGCAGCCCTGTTGTCTGATGCGCTGAACGTTCCGCGCTTTGATGCGGATGCACTTCAACGCATGAAAAATGCAACGGAGGCATCTATTAAACAAGATATGTCCAGCCCCGATTGGATTGCCGCCCGCAGCTTTAACGGCTTAATGTTCGGGGATGATGCCTATGCTAGACCCGGTAAAGGGACACTAGAAACACTTGCCACCCTGAATGCCAAAAACTTAAAAGCTCTCGCCAAGCAGCAGTTTGTCAAAGAAAACTTAAATGTCGCCATTGCCGGCGACATGACGCCTGAACAGGCAAAAGCCTTTGTTGAGAAGGTATTCGGTAAATTGACAGCCCAAGCTGATACGCCCGCGGTCCCGGATACGGCCGAGCTTCAGAACCCCGGAAAAAGCTTTGCCTATGAAATGGACAACCCCCAAACACATATCATCATTGGGCATGAAGGCATATCGGTAAACGACCCGGACTGGCCGGCCGTCCAACTGATCAATTACGTTTTGGGCAGTGGCGGGTTCGATTCCAGACTGATGACGGAAATCCGTGAAAAACGTGGCTTGAGCTATGGTGTTAACTCATATCTTTCCGACCTTCAGCGCGCACCAACGATTCAGGCTTCGCTGTCAGCCTCCAACGAAAATGCGGCCCAAGCCATTGATCTTCTCCGTTCGGAATGGCAAAAAATGTCTCTAACCGGACCAAGTGATGAGGAACTTCAAAACGCGAAAGATTACCTGACAGGCTCATTGATTTTGTCACTGACTTCAACCGGATCGATTGCATCCGTTATGAACGGCCTGCAACAAAAAGGGTTTGGCCCTAACTATATCAATGAACGTAATGAACGCCTGCGTGCTGTCACAACCGAGGATGCGCGCGTCGTTGCGGGACGCCTTTTGAACCCGGACCGCCTTATGGTTGTCGCTGTCGGTCAGCCGACAGGCTTTACAGCCGATACGGTCCTCAATTATATTCCAGGGATTACGAACCCGCCCACGGCGGCGCCCGATTCTGAGGAGACGAACAATGAAAACGACACCAAGCCCAACATGGAAAGCCCTTGAAGAACAGGCGGAGGCTTTAAAACGCACCTCTTTATCCGCGCTCTTCAAAGATGATGCAAAACGTTTTGACCATTATTCTGTACAGGCTGAAAACATCTTTTTCGATTTTTCAAAGAATCTTATTGATAACAAGACTTTAGGCAATCTCTTTGATCTTTTGCAAGAGGCTGATTTTGAAGATTGGCGTAACCGCATGTTTCTGGGTGAGCAAATCAACACAACGGATAAAAGGTCCGTTTTGCATGCTGCCCTTCGCAGTGAAAAGCCATTGAATGTAAACATTGATGGGCAAGACGTTTCTGAGGATGTACGAAAGACGCTGGAGAACATGCGTAAATTCACACGCAATGTCCGCGATAAAACCCTTCGCGGGCATTCCGGCAAGGCCTTTTCGCACATCGTTCATATCGGCATTGGCGGGTCACAGTTGGGCCCGGAAATGGTGGTCGATGCCCTGTCCGAATATGCAACACCGGACCTGACATGCGATTTTGTTTCGAACGTTGACGGTCATGATATTGACCGCATTATTAAACGTTACAGCCCCGAAACAACCCTCTTCCTGATTGCATCGAAAAGCTTTACGACGCAGGAAACCATGTTAAACGCAACCGTGGCCCGTGACTGGATCACCGATCATTATGGCAGCCAGGATGCGGTTAAGGATCATTTTGTCGCCCTCTCTACGAACGAAGACGCCGTAAATGCCTTCGGAATTCAGACAGAACGTATGTTTCCGTTTTGGGATTGGGTCGGGGGCCGCTATTCCCTATGGTCATCGATTGGTTTGTGCGTGGCCCTTATGATCGGAATGGACCGGTTTGAAGACCTTTTGGCCGGCGCATCACAGATGGACCAGCATTTTAAAGAAGCTGATACGCGCGAAAACCTGCCGGTTTTGTTGGCACTGATTGGCGTTTGGAACAGGAATTTCCTTAAATTTCCGGCCTATACCGTTGTCCCGTATGATCACCGCTTGTCCCGCTTGCCCTTGTGGTTACAGCAGGTTGATATGGAGAGCAACGGAAAAACTGTCGACCGACAAGGCTTAAAGGTATCCGTTGCAACAGGGCCGTTGGTTTTCGGCGGGCCGGGTACGGATGTTCAACATTCATATTTTCAATGGATGCATCAGGGCACAGATACATGCCCTGCCGATTTCATTATCTGCGCACGTCCCGATCACAAACACGCAAAACTTCACCGTACATTGATGACACATTTTCTGGCCCAGCAACGCGCATTGATGGAGGGGATTTCAGACCCCGATGCCCCGCACCGAGATTTCCCCGGAAACCGCCCTTCAAACGCATTGATCCTTGATTCGCTGACCCCCTACACGCTTGGTCAGTTGTTGGCCCTTTATGAACATAAGATTTTTGTTCAGGGCATCATTTGGAATATCAACAGTTTTGATCAATATGGTGTCGAACTGGGCAAAACAATGGCTGGGGATATTCAGGATAATTGGTCCGATTTTAAAGGCCGATACGATTCCTCGACAGAAGGTCAATTGGAACATTTGAAAACTTTATTCGAATAATATTGAACTTTTCACAATTTTTTGCGTTAATAGGGTATCAGGCCCGTCCGGGCCATGAAAAATCATCGATAGGGAGTATTCTATATGTCTACAGAGAAAAAAGCTGCGACAGGCAGCGCGATTGTAATTATCATTATTGTTGCTGTATTGGCCATCATGGGCTGGTCTTACATGACAGACGGCGACTTGAACCCATTTGACAACCGCACGGTTGCATCTGCACAGTTTGGCGACACTGAGATCGAAATCGAAGATCAGGGTAACGGAACGATGGAAATGAATGTGGATGAATAATCCCTTTTCATGCGTTTAAGACAAGAAAAACCCGCCGTTTGGCGGGTTTTTTAATTTTGTAATCTAGTCAATCACTAGACGACATCTTAGTCATCCCCCATCTTAAGGGCTGCGATAAACGCGGTTTGCGGAATTTCAACATTTCCGTATTGGCGCATTTTCTTCTTACCCTTTTTCTGTTTCTCCAACAGTTTGCGCTTGCGGGAGATATCACCGCCATAACATTTGGCCGTAACATCCTTGCGCAAGGCAGAGAGGGTTTCACGGGCAATAATCTTGCCACCAATCGCCGCCTGAATAGCAATTTTAAACATCTGACGTGGAATCAAATCCTTCAAACGTTCACACATGCCGCGCCCACGACGTTCCGCTTGCGAGCGGTGGACAATCATAGACAAAGCATCAACAGGCTCTGCATTAACCAGAATAGACATTTTTACCAGGTCTTCTTCGGCGTAATCTGCAAATTCGTAATCAAAACTGGCATAACCACGACTGATGGATTTCAAACGGTCATAAAAATCAAAGACAACCTCGTTCAACGGCAAGCGGTAAACCAACATTGCGCGATTGCCGACATAGGTCAGGTTTTGCTGAACACCCCGGCGTTCCTCGCACAATTGCAACAGTCCGCCAAGATAATCGTCCGGGACTAAAATCGTGGCCTTGATCCACGGCTCCTCAATAAAATCAATATATACCGGATCTGGCATGTCGGCCGGGTTATAAAGTTCCAGCACTTCGCCATCTGTTTTGTGAACTTTGTAGACCACAGACGGTGCGGTCGGAATCAGATCCAGATCGAATTCACGAGACAGGCGTTCCTGAATAATCTCCATATGCAAGAGACCTAAGAACCCACAGCGGAAACCCAGGCCTAGCGCCATAGAATTTTCCGGCTCGTAATGCAGGCTGGCGTCATTTAAAGCCAGTTTGCCCAAGCTGTCGCGCAGTTTATCGTAATCATTCGCATCGGCCGGGAACAACGAACAAAAGACCATCGGCACGGATGGCTTAAACCCTTTTAACGGCTTGTCGCATTTGTTGCGTTCCTGAGTAATGGTATCACCGATTTTGGTCTCGGAAATATCCTTAATCCCACAGGTTAAATAACCCATTTCACCGGCTTGCAGGGTTTTGGTTCTTTTCTGAAATGGTGTAAAAACACCCACCTGCTCCGCATCCTGTATCGCCGCGGCATTGACAAAGCGCAGCTTATCTTTTTCACTTAGCTGACCTTCAAAAATCCGCATCAGAATGACAACGCCTAAATAAGTATCATACCAGCTATCAACCAACAGAGCCTGTAATGGCGCTTCGCGGTCTCCTTTAGGTGCCGGCAAACGCTCAATCACCGCCTCTAACAAGTCTTCAATACCGATACCCGTCTTGGCTGAAACCTCAATCGCATTGGACGCATCAATACCGATGACATCTTCGATCTGTTCTTTGACCCGGTCAACATCAGCGGCCGGCAGATCGATTTTATTGATAACGGGGATAATCTCGTGATCATGATCAATGGCCTGATAGACGTTTGCCAGTGTCTGGGCTTCAACCCCCTGGGTTGCATCGACCACCAAAAGACAGCCTTCACACGCGGCAAGCGATCGGGATACCTCGTACGAGAAATCGACATGGCCTGGGGTATCCATCAGGTTTAACTGATACAACTGGCCGTCTTTGCCTGTGTAGTCCAACCGCACGGTTTGGGCCTTGATTGTGATGCCGCGCTCGCGCTCCAGCTCCATATTATCAAGGACCTGTTCCTTCATTTCACGGTCGGTCAAGCCACCGCAAGTTTGAATTAGGCGGTCGGCCAATGTGGATTTACCATGATCAATGTGGGCGATGATGGCAAAGTTACGAATATTCTTTTGATCTGTCATAGAATGATAAAGTACTTTAATTTTGCTGCGCTATTCCGCATTATATACACTATAAACAAAGGATTTGCCATGCACGTTTTCACAATTCTTATGACCTTTTTGATTTTTGGGCTGAGCGCACCTGTCGCAAAAGCAGATTTTATGCCTGAGGTCCTGCAAGGATTATGGGCAACCCCCCAGTGTTTGACCCCAAACAAAATGGCCTATCATTCCAAAACCCATGTTTTATATTTTACAGAGGATGAGGCTGTGGCCGACGTATCCACAATGCGCAAGGCCAACCCGGACTATTACGTATTGGAAAACGGACGCGATGTTTACCCCGTTCAGGTTTTTGAAAGCGGCGTTTTGAATATTGGGATTTTACCCGAGGGACGCGCCCTGGATGATCGGTTGTTGTGGGAAGATTTGCCGCTTCGAACCGCACGGCGCTATGTCGCATGTGAAAATATCTTGCCCGCGCCGCATGATTTTGCACCAGCTGCTTTCTCGGCAGTGGATGTGATGGAGGGGTTTTGCCGTATCGGCAGCCATGAAACCTGCCTGCGCGCCATGTTTGCCTTTGCCGACAGAGACGCTTCAGAAACCGTAGACATGGACGAGGCTGTTAAGCTTGGACTTATGGCGCTCTATCTCAATCCGCTTTTATCCTATAACCCGATCGGGACACGCACTTTTGTCAACCGTTTGAAATACGCCGAACAAACCACCCCGTTATTTATGCAGAATGTTTTTAAACTGGTCGATGCGGATATGTCCGGTGATTTAACCTATGACGAAATTGATTATGCCGGACCGCTGTTTATCCCCGCACTCAAAGATTTTGCCGAGTATGACGCCATCACAAAAATTATGAGCATTTATCCAAAATTAATTGAGCCCAGCCTAAGATAAGGAAGTATGGCAGATAAAAAACACATAGCCCTGGTCGATGATGATATTAATATTCTGACATCACTCAGCATTGCCCTAAAGTCTGAAGGGTATCAGATTACCACTTATACCAATGGTGAAGAAGCCTTGGCTGGCATTTTGAAAAGCCCGCCTGACCTTGCCATCCTTGATATTAAGATGCCGCGGATGGACGGGATTGAGCTGATCAAACGTTTAAATAAAAAGGCTGATATTCCCATCATATTCCTAACCTCAAAAGACGATGAATATGACGAGATTTTAGGCTTACGTCTGGGAGCTGAGGATTATATCACCAAGCCGTTTTC
>CAXGXG010000060.1:0-7678 GCA_964013525.1 uncultured Alphaproteobacteria bacterium
GATCGATATCCTCAGCATGCTGAACATTCGCTCCACGCTTGACGGCGAGCTGTCCGGCTTCGGCCATTTGGCTTTGCAGGCTTCCGACGATCATCAAACGCATGGCTTATTTTTCTCCCTGATAATAGTAAATTCTCTCAGCCGCTGGCAGCTTGCTGTTTAAAACCTGTTCGAGTGTACGCGGGTTTTCCTTTTTGGCAATCGATACCATTGTGGCCACGACAAGGTCATATCTTAAAATAAGATTGCGCAATTGCAATTCAAGTTTACCGGCAAGAGGGGCAAACAACGCACTACCTAATAGGGCGCCATAGAAAGTTGTCAACAAGGCAACGGCCATAGCCGGGCCAATGGTTGAAGGGTCATCAAGTGTGGAGAGCATTTGAACAAGTCCAATCAACGTTCCGATCAGGCCCATGGCAGGTGCGGCTTCGGCCCCGCGGCGCAAAAGTGCGATCGCGGCCTGCATCCGTTCAATCTCCGCATCAATTTCTTGGTTAAGCAAGCGATCAATATGTTCAGCAGGGATATCATCCTCGACCATTTCTAATCCGTGGCGCAGAAAATGGTTGTGGGCCGCGCATTTGGCTCGAATGGTACCGATTTTAAGGTGCCCTTCGCGGCGTGCAAGACTGGCAACATCCATCAGGTTTAAGGCCCGTTCGTGGGGCGTTTCAGGGCGCTGAAACAAATGTTCGCGAATGGCGGTCAGGCTGTTTTTAAGCATTTTGGAATCAAAAGACAGTCCCATAATGGCAACAGTTCCAAGAATCACAATGAGAAAGGCACGGAAATCCGCAAAAGCGGCGACCGAACCGCTTAATGTCAAAGCAACGCCAAGAACAAGGATAAAGAAGCCCAATCCGAAAAATATGCTGTAATCGGGGGTGCGGCGCGGTGGCCGGTAATTTTTAAGGGTGAGGAGGTCACGCTTGTGCTTTAATGAGGTTGCAGTATTGGCCATGGATTTCAGGTTACTCGACGCGGTCAGATTTAATGATTTCTGTCATTGTGACGCCAAGACGGTCTTCTTCCAACACCACAACTTCACCACGTGCAACAAGACGGTTGTTAACGTAGATGTCAATCGCTTCACCGACTTTCCGGTCCAGATCAACGACTGCGCCACGGCCGAGTTTTAGCAGCTGGCTGACTTTCATTTGCGAGCGTCCCAAAACAGCTGAAACCTGTACTGGAATTTCATAGATGGCCTCTACATCGCGTGGGCCACCAGGATTGTCCAGTTTTGCGTCTTTTTCTGTATTCGGATCCTGGTTGATCTCTTTAAATTTTGGGTCTGTGGCCTGTGCAGGTTGTTCGCCCTGCGGCTGTTCAGGTGTCTGGTTCTGATCGTCGTCTGCCATGTGTGCTCCCTAAATATGTGTGCAAAATGCGCTGTTTATCAAGTCTACTCAATATCTGTTGTCTGTGCATCATTTATTTCTGCGGCGGCGGGCGGTGCATTGTGCCGGTTTAAAACATCCATAAATTCGCGTTCTATTGTTTTGTAAAGATGTTCAAAATCTTTTTCCAATCCCCCGTCTGCCCATTCAATACGGCAATCGGGCGGGGACATATTCTCATCCGCAATCATAACGACCTGACCCTGAAAGCCAAGGCTGGCGGCTAGGTTGTCAATTTTGTCACGCAAGCGCTCCAGCATGGTTTCATGAACGCTGACAACGATACGCGGCTCATCTGCACGATCCTGACAGACTTGTTTGATCAGGGCTTTAATTTCCCCCTCACTGTGCTTGCGGGCCATTTCAGGCATCAGCTTTTTTATGATTGAAAGGGTGAGGCGGGCGGTATCGATATTCTTTGACAGCTCGCGTTGTTCTTCACGCTGTGACATGCCGGCCAGGCTGTTGCCGATATTCTCGAGCAATAAAATCTCACGCTCTTGCTGTGCAGCTTGGATTTTTTGGGTCGTTTCCTGAACGGCTTGTTGATAGCTTTCCAAACGGGCGGCCTCGAGTTCAGCTTCGCTAAAGGTCTGCTCCTTTGGCTTATCATCAGGTTTGCTACCGCCTTTGTCATCATCCTTTTGATTGACAGCGCGCTGGTCGCTGAAATCATTCAGGTCAAACATAAATTTTTTGGGTTTATCATTCACGTGGCGGTTGCGCTTTCCTTAGTAGATCAGTTCATCTTCTTCTTTTTGTGTCGCGATCTGAATTTCGCCACGTTCTGCCAAGTCTTTTGCAGTATTGACCATCTGTTGCTGGGCTTCTTCCACATCCTTCAGGCGGACAGGACCCATAGCGGCCATATCTTCCTTCATGATCTTGGCAGCGCGTTCCGACATGTTTGAGAAGAACAGGTCTTTCATTGTGTCGTTGGCCCCTTTGAGCGCCAGTGGGATTTTTTCACGGTCAGCTGTGCGGATCAGGGTTTGTACGCCGCTCGGATCCAAATTGCCGAGGTCTTCAAACGTAAACATCAAGCTGCGGATGCGTTCTGCGGATTCTGCGTTACGCTCTTCTAGGGTTTCCATGAATTTGGTTTCTGTGGCGCGTTCCAGATTGTTGAAGATATCTGCCATCAATTCATGAGAGTCACGTCTGTTGGTACGGGCAAGGTTGGACATGAATTCCGTGCGCAATGTACGCTCTACATCATCCAGGACATCTTTTTGCACCGCTTCCATGCGCAACATGCGTAAAACAACTTCGGTTGCAAACCCCTCAGGCAAGAGTGAAAGGACACGGGCGGCGTGTTCAGAAGAAATCTTTGACATGATAACCGCGACAGTTTGCGGATATTCCTTTTGCAGGAAACTGGCAAGAACCTCTTCGTTAACATTGCCCAGTTTTTCCCACATTGTGCGACCCGCGGGGCCGCGGATTTCCTCCATAATGCCGTCGACCTTATCTTTGCCCAGAACCTTGGCCAATAACCGTTCTGTGCTGTCCAGCGTACCGACGAGGGCGTTTGTCGAAGACATACTCTCGGCAAATTCAATAAACAAACGTTCAATGATATCGGAATTAACCTTGCCCAATGATGACATAACCTGAGAAAGCTCAAGGATTTCCTCATCATCCATCTCTTTAAAAATCTTGATGGTCTGCTCTTCAGACAGGGCCATCATAAAAATGGCGGCCTTTTCAGTCCCGGACAGACTTCTGTAATCCTCTCTTACGCGCATTCTTAATTCTCCTGCGTCATCCAGTTACGGATTACGGATACGGTCTCATTCGGGTGACTGTCAACCAATTCAGCAATTTTCTTTACAGAAGATTCTTTGACCTGTCCTTCAACGTTCGACATATCAAGGGTCGCATCCAGCTCGGTCCCTGTGGCCCCATCGGGGGCAGCCAGTTGCGGTTGATCCGGATTGCCGCCTGTCAACATCAGGGCATCTTTGTCCTGCGCTGTTTTTTCATTTTGGGCTGAGGCCGAAGCCGCAATGTTGCTGATGAGGGGGCGCACAACCAGCAAGAGGGCCAAAACACCAACAAGTGAGAAAATAAGCGTTTCAGCAATGCCAACAATCTGATCACGTGGAAGGCCCATAATGGTTTCATCGGCGGGAAGGTCTCCGACCGGCTCGCGTGCAAACTGCATGTTGACGACTTCTAAGGTGTCGCCGCGGCTTTCGTTATAACCAATGGCTGAACGTACGAGAGAGCTGATCTGTGCCAGCTCAGCCTCTGAACGTGGGACATAAACCATCTGGCCAGCACTTTCTTGGGCATCCTCGGCTTCAGCATCAGCGCCTTCGGCACCTCCGGCGGCAGGCTCATAACGGCCGTCAACCAAGACGGCCACAGAAAGTTTGTCAATTTCGCCGCTTTCTTGGACGAAGTTCTCAATGGTTCGGGTAATCTCGTAATTAACAACCTCTTCTTCGCGGTTGCTGCCAAATTGCGGGTTACCGCCAGGCGCAGCTTCGGAAGGCAAGCCAGGCAAATTGTTCTGAACGCTGACGTCATTATTCTGTTCGCTGTTTTCAAATTCGTCCTGAGAAATGGTTTGGGTGGATCTGACCACCTGTCCTTCAGGGTCATAAATTTCTGAATTGCGGGTTACGCTGCTAAAATCAAGGTCTGCGGAGACAATGGCACGCACGTTCCCATAGCCAACAACGCGCGCAACCATATCTTCAATTTGACGGCCCAGGCGTTGTTCATATTTCATCCGCATTTCTTCAGTGGTGCTGGCGGTTAGGGTACCATCATTTGCAGGGTCGCCGGCGCGTGCCAGCAGGTTACCGTTTTCATCCACGATCGCGACACGGCTTGGATCTAGCTGTGGTACGGCTGCGGCAATCATATGTTGAATAGCAAGGATTTGTTCGTTACCCACTGCGGCGCGGTTACGTGTGCTGATAAAAACACTGGCGGTAGCGGGCTGGCTTTCGCGGCTAAACAGTTCGCGTTCGGGCATAACCAGATGAACGCGCGCTGTGCGAATAGGGCCCAGCGTACCAACTGTACGGGCAAGCTCACCTTCAAGAGCGCGCAGCTGATTGATGTTCTGAACGAAGCTTGTTGTGCCAAAACCCTGTTGACGGTCAAAAATCTCATAGCCTAGTGAGCCGCTGCTAGGCAGGCCTTCTTCGGCCAACAACATGCGCGCGCGGCCGACGCTATCGCTTTCAACAGACACCTGGGTGCCATCTTCTGAAAGGGTATAGGGAATGCCCGTGATATCCAGCTCGGCTGCAATTTGCGTGGCATCACCTGTGGTCAGGTCTCCATACAGCAACGTCATGTTCGGTGCGCTGGAACGCAGGGCAATAAATGCGAAAAATCCGATCAAGCCTATAAAGGTAATGGCCATCACGGCCAGCCTCACAGGCCCCAGGTTTTTCAGGGTTTCAATAAATGCGTCCAACGAAAACTCCCCATTTTCAATGTCAACCGATGTAATGTTTCGTAAATATTTTCAAGACAGTGGAACCACTTGTCTTATATATTACACCAGAAATTTCTTGCTGGCAAACATTGCCTGCCCGCCACCTACCTCTTGTTTGCTTGCAAATAATATAGGTCGTAATTTATTCTAGTCAAAATTAATTAAACTCCCGCTAATGTTATTGAAAAATTTAGATAAATTGATTTTACGAGGGCAGGGTGAGCGGTTAAAGATAAGTAAATAAAAGATTAATAAATCGTTAACTAAAGTAAAAATTTCTTTTTACTTGACACCTGTTCCCGAATCGCGATAATATGAGAGTGTAGGAATGTAATTTACCGAGTGTAGGATATGATGATTGGTGAACTTACATCTTTGGTGCCCGGCGCGTCTGCGCCAGCTCCGTTACAGGTCGGTAGTAAACTAGCCAATGTTGCGGAACAGGCGGATGCATCTAAACCCGGTATAGCCAATTTCGATTATACAGTGTCTCAGATCCGTGTGGATGTTGATGCTGATATCGCTATTCTGGAATTTAAATCCGTTCAAACAGGCGACGTTGTCCGTCAATACCCGACTGAAAAGCAAATTGCCGGGTACCAGCGTGCGGCCCAATTGGTTGAAAGCAAAAACCAGCGTGAGGCCACATTTGGTGCCGCGGCCGCATCCAGCAATCCGAATGCCGTGCTTCGCCCAGGCGTGCAATCTTCAAATGCAAACCAAATCAATTCATCTGATGCATCAGGAGCATCACAATCAGTGCAAGGCGCTCCACAATCGTCATCACCGGTTGGTTCATCCAGCGGCACATCTTCGAATGTAAATGTGAATGCCGGAACTGCGCAGCTTTCTGACACTTCATCTGTATCTGTATCTGCCTAAATTTCATAAAGACCTAATTTTTTAAAGACTTTTAGGAGCCAAAAAATACCCCGGCACCTAATAAGGGCCGGGGCTTTTCTTTTGCTATAAGGCTTTTTTCAGGCCTTACGCGTCCACAATTTCTCTTTTGTTTTCAATCGCATCTGTGGCGCCGGTTGCCGGCGCAGTTGCCGTTTGTTCACGCGGTGGTGTTTTCATCAACCCGGATGCAATTTGTCTATTAATGTCAATCATCGTGGCCAGCTTGTCCGGTTGCGGATCGGCCATCACATCAATGGTTTTCTTGAGCATAAAAACGGCCAGACTTGCGATGTTATTCTTTAGCTGTTGGGGCAGGTCATGACTGGCATCAGCCATAGAGTCTGCAAAAACGATCCACAGTTTTTTGTTGTATTCCAATGGCTCGCCAATCGCATTTACCGAAACATTTTGTCCATCGGCCAAGGCCTTTCGTACCACATCAAGTTTGGCAGCGGCCTTCATCAGGGCCTGTGCTTCCATCGTGCGGGGATCAGACAGGCTTGCAGCTTTGTTGTTTGAATATGCGTTAGACGCATCAAGGTATGGATTATGCTGTTGCATGGGCAAGAAGCTCCTTTTCGTAACGGATAAGTTTCTTTGCTTCTTTCAGCGCCTTATAATACTGCTCATCCAGAATATAGTCGTTAATTTTCATGAAGATGACCGACGTGCTAGGGGCTGCGTTTTGCATCTCCTTCACAGACTTGAAATAGTCGTTGTGCATCTCTTTCGGGTCATTTGACAAATACATCAGCTGGATCATTAAATAAATCTTTTTGCTGGGGCTGTCTGCTTCATCAGGTCTAAGGATGTCCTTCTCACGCAGAATAGGGGCATCGCCTTCGATGTGAAGGCGTGTACGGGCTGTATCATTAGTGATGAGCGCGTCTCCTATAATAATACGTTCAGAAGGTTTTAAATCTATTATGAGTGCCATGAGTTTCTCTCCTTGCATTTGTGAACGGAATTCTTCCTATGTATTATTAAGTATCCCATGGAATGGTTAAGGATTGGTAAAATTTGCATTATTTAACCAATGGAATATGATGTCTGAAACACGAAAGCAAAGAGGGCAAAAATGTCAAAAGAACCCATTATTCTGACCGAAGTTACCGAAGAGGGCATTGGCCAGATATCTCTGAACAAACCGAACAAGCGCAATGCATTCGATGAAGAGATGATTGCAATGCTGACCCAGACCTTTATTGATATGGGCGCAAATGAAAATGTGCGCGCTGTTGTCTTGCGGGGCGAGGGTGTTAGTTTTTGCGCGGGCGGCGATTTGGAATGGATGCGCCGTTCTGCCGAATTTTCTTATAATGAAAATGTGGCGGACGCCAAAAACCTGGGCACACTTTTGAAAACGATTAATGAACTGCCCAAACCGACAATTGCGCTTGTTCACGGTCACGCCTTTGGCGGAGGAGTAGGCTTAACGGCTGCATGTGATATTGCGATTGCGGCTGCGGATACGCAATTTTGTCTGTCCGAGGTACGCATTGGATTGATCCCCAGTGTGATTGCCCCATATGTTATCGGGGCAATTGGTGAACGCCAAGCGCGGCGTTACTTTTTAACCGCAGAGCGTTTTAACGGAGGCGAGGCGCGCCGTATCGGTCTGGTGCATGAGGTCGTTTTCCCACATGAATTGGATAAAAAAGCGCTGGAGATTTTGCGCGCGATGTTTGAAGGCGCGCCTGAAGCTCAAAGAAAAGGCAAAGCGCTGATCCGTGATATTGCCAGAAAACCCATTACTGATGAGATGGTCGAAATGACATCAACACGCATTGCCGAGGCACGCGCCAGCAAAGAGGGGCGTGAAGGGCTGGACGCGTTTCTTAACAAGCGCGAGCCTAGCTGGCGAAAATAGAGGGATGGTGATCCCTGCTTTTAATTTGAGGTATAAGGAAAA
>CAXGXG010000061.1:0-7640 GCA_964013525.1 uncultured Alphaproteobacteria bacterium
TCACTATGCGGGTCTGATCGCGGCCGGAGAATACAACTCTCCCTTTCCTCATGCTGATATTGTTACGAGCACGACGCACAAAACCCTGCGTGGTCCACGCGGCGGGATTATCCTGACCAATGATGAAAAAATCGCCAAAAAAATCAATTCCGCTGTATTCCCCGGACTTCAGGGCGGACCGCTTGAACATGTTATTGCCGGCAAGGCTGTAGCATTTAGGGAGGCCCTTCAGCCCGAATTTAAAAGCTATATCAAGCAGGTAAAAGCAAATGCCAAGGTTATGGCTGATGTTTTGAGTGCCGGCGGGTTGAATATGGTCGCCGGCGGTACCGAATCTCACATGGTGTTGGTTGATTTGCGCCCGATTGAAGTCACTGGTAAGGCAGCGGAAGCATCATTGGAGCGCGCGGGGCTAACGTGTAATAAAAATGCAATTCCTGATGATCCCGAATCACCTTTTGTGACTTCTGGTATTCGTCTGGGGTCGCCTGCCGGTACAACGCGCGGTTTTAAAGAGCCGGAATTTACAGAGATATCAAATGCAATTTTGCGTGTCTTAAACGGGTTGTCCAAACATGGCCCGGATGGCAATTCTGAAACCGAAAGCCAAGTTGCCGAGGAAATGAAAAAGCTTTGCAGTCGATTTCCAATTTATCAATATTTAACAAGCGCCTAAACGGCAGTACTGAGGTAAAAGATGAAGTGCCCTTTTTGTCAGTGTGAAGATACGCAAGTTAAAGATTCGCGTGCAACCGAGGAGGGGGCAGCCATTCGCCGCCGCCGAGTCTGTCATGGATGTGAAGCCCGCTTTACAACGTTTGAGCGCGTCCAGTTGCGTGAGTTAACTGTTGTTAAAGGGGATGGAAGCAAGGAACCGTTTGATCGCGAAAAGCTGTTCCGGTCTTTTCGTCTATGCTTGCAAAAGCGCCCGGTTAAACTTGAAGATATTGATAGGACAGTCACCAGCATTGTGCGCGAACTAGAAACATCCGGCGAAAACGAAGTGAAAAGCCGCCGCATCGGTGCTTTGGCAATGGAGCGGATTGCACAACTGGATCCCGTTGCCTATGTCCGCTATGCCTCTGTTTATCGTGACTTTCGCGAAGTTGGCGATTTTGACCAATTCTTAGGTGACCTTAAAGAAACCTACGACAATGCCGATCAAAAAAAATCCGCCACTGATCAGTAGCGGACTTTCTTTTATTCAGTAGTGGCTAAATCTTAGCCAACGCGCGGGATATTGCGCATGCACATCGGCATGCGTTGCTGGTTTGCGGTGTTTGATCCGCCCGCCAGTTCAGCGCTCATGGGAATGCGTGGCTTCTGGGCAGCTTCGCGTTGGATGTCTGAAAGTGTTCTTTCGGAATTTCGTGACATGACTGTCTCTCTTTCGTTTATGATTCGTTTAATCTCTTAATCCGTAATGTAATATAATTGCGTTATTATGTCAAGAAAAGTTCTATTCTTTTTATGGCTAGTGTCTTGCAAATGCGTGTAATTTCACCTAGATTTAAGGCACCGCATTTCAATGGAATTATAAAAGAATGTCAAGCCCTAGTAATCTGACAGAAACAGTTAAAGATGCCGCCGCCGCATTGGAGCAAGCCGCACAAGCCGAAGAGGACGCACAGCAGTCCAATGTGGTTGATGGTGAGCCGCAACAGCAAATCATTGAAATTGATGAAGAATTGCAAAACCAGGCGGTTGATGTTTTTCGCAATGCAGACCAATGGTTTGATCCGCAGTTGTGGGGCCAGATTTCTGTAATTCTTGTTATCTTAGGGATCGCATTTATGGTCGGCCGCTGCCTGAGCGAGCGGATGGACCAAAAAATCAGCCAGTTGGATTTTAAAACTACACGGAAAATTAGTCTTAAAGTTATCCGCCGCCTGCCACGATTGATTGTGCCAACTGTTTGTGCCGCAACATTCTATCTGGTCGCGCAAACCATCCGCTTCAGTTTTGGCGCATCGCCGGACATGTTGTTTATCGCATCATCATTAAGCTTTGCGCTTTTGGTGGTGATCTTCGCCGTTTCTTTTATCAAGTCACGCGTTCTTTCGCGGTGGGTTGCGAAACTTGCAGTCATTGTCACCGCTTTGCATCTATTGGGATGGTGGGATGCCACGATGGCAACCCTTGAAAACATACGCTTTGGCCTGGGGGCTAACCAGATCAGCCTCTACGCCGTATTAAAAGGGCTGATGTATTTTGCGATCTTCCTTTGGATTGCGCGCCTGCTATCGACGGTCTTTGAAAAACAGATCAAGGCGGTGGATGAACTGACGCCGTCGCTTAAGGTTTTGTTCTCCAAACTTTCAAAGATCTTTCTGATTGTGATCGCCATTCTGTTTGGGTTAAACGCGATCGGCTTTGATTTGACGACCTTTGCGATCTTCGGGGGTGCGATTGGTGTTGGTCTTGGTTTTGGTTTGCAAAAGGTCGTTTCCAACTTTATCTCAGGAATCATCCTGCTGTTGGACCGTTCTATCAAGCCGGGCGATGTCATCGCTGTTGACGGGCCGGGCGGCGAACAGACATTCGGATGGGTGAACACCCTGGGCGCGCGTTATGTTTCGATTATTCGCCGTGATGGTAAGGAACACCTGATCCCGAACGAGATTATGATTACCGAGCGTGTGGAAAACTGGTCATTCAGCAATGATGATATCCGCATTACGATCGGTATCGGTATTGCCTATACGGCAGACCTACACCTGGCGCGAAACCTGTGCTTGGAAGCTGTGGCTGATGAGCCGAGGATTAAAGAGTTTCCCAAGCCCGTTTGCCATGTCACCGAGTTTGGAGACAATTCGGTAAATTTGGAAATTCGCGGATGGATTAATGATCCTGTGAACGGTATCGCGAATGTGAAGAGTGAAGTTCTGGTGCGCGTCTGGGATAAATTCCACGAACACAATATTGAAATTCCATACCCGCAGCGTGATTTGCATCTGCGTACGGCGGACATGGATGTGATTGAGAAGATTGCCGGAATCATGCGTGGTGAAAAACCGGCAGAGGATCGGAACGATAAGGCGCCTGATGGTGATGATGAAGAGTATCACGAAAGGGCTGAACCAGCGGAGCGATCTTAAAGCGCAATCTGGCAGAACGGCTTAGCGTCAAACACTTATTTTAAAACGAAACCAAAGATACAGGTTTTAGACAGGCTGGTTGAATCATATTCCCCCTCGCACGTATCCGGCACCCCAGCCTGTGGCACGGATCCAGCCGGTCCAGGGCATACCGTTATCATATTTGCGATCAACCGTATAGGCCAGATTGGGTGAAATCACCTCTGAATTTGCAGCCGGGTTTGTGGATAGGCTGCCCATAAGGCGTAGCCAAAGGCCGTTACCGCTTTCGTACTGGCCGAACCGATACACGCCCCCCTCAACAGATTGAAAAGCCGTATAGCCGCCAGCGAAATCCGCAACCGGATGTGATCGCCCCCATTCCAAATCACTGGAACTATCAATGCCGGTAATCAGATTGGCCAGTGCCAAATGTGTCCAGAACTGTTGATTTTCGGATGTTCGTGTCTGGTCCGTCAGTGTCCACTAGGCGATTGGTGCGCCCAGCACATAGTTGCCGTTACCGTTATAACAGTGGTTTGCAGCCGTGCAATTGGGCAGGCGAGATTGGGCCGCAATAAAATCCCCAGGCAGGGCCTTGTAAATGTCTTCAAATGTGGAAAGTGCAGCTTGGAAGCTCTGAACGCGTTTAACCGTGGCCGTCATTTGCGCATTGCGCATCATTTCCTGACCTTTTAAAACGCCCCCGATCAATAAACCGATAACCGTCATGACGATTGCCAGCTCGACCAAGGTAAACCCTGCATTCTGATGTGCGGTTTTCATATATATATATATATGTTAGTCGAAAATCATTTATAAATCGCTAGCGATGTCTATAAACTTGTAAACGATGGCAATAAAAAGCGACAGAATCAAAAGGGCTTGAAAAATTACCAACACCAAAAGCGCGTGAATTTTGCGTTCTTGTTTCTTGTTGCCTTGATCAGACGACGTCACGGGGGGTGTGTTGTTTTTATTTTCCATGCTAAATATCAGTATAGGCGCATGTCTCAATCCTGAAAACCCTTGAAATTTTTAAGGTCCGATGTTACATAATGCAATGCAAGAAGGGCCTCAATGACAACCGCATTTTCAATAACAGACATTTTCAACCGTGCCGTCACCCATCTGGAAGCCAAGCCTGCTGTGGGGACATCCAAAAAAAATTGTGATGTGGCAGACGAAATACAGTTGCGCCTGTGGGAAGAAAACTTTTGGGATCTCTGGTGGTTTGTTGATGTCGATTGGAACAAAGGCCCATCAGATCCCGTCCAGTTTGATGCTGATGATTTGAATTATATGACCCGCTTTTCCAAAATGATGGAAAAGGTGGTGTTGGATGGGCGTGGCCGCTTTTCAACCGCACGTCATGCCCGCCTTAATGGGGCGATCCGTATCGGAGCCTTCATAAAATGGATAGAATTTGCAAATAAATGTGCCAAAGATATACCCGAGTTCGCTAAGCTATCGGTAAAAACCAACCGTAGCGCTCAAGACAATAAACGCTATACACAGTATAAAAATAACCTTACAGGGATGTTGCAGGTTTTTGACAGCTTGAATGCGCATATTCTGCGCCTTGGGCCTGTTGAAACCCGATATATACGAAACGTGATGATCCGACCTGTGGATGCGGCACTTTTGTACAATCAGGCTGCAGCATTTAAGGTAAAGCATGAAAAGGATATGAAGTCGCGATGGAGACCATAAATATTGAATTGACCGAAGAAGATCTGGGGCAGCGCCTGGACAAGGCGCTAACGCGTCATTTGCCAGACCTGTCGCGTGCACGTTTGCAGGATCTGATGGCCAGCGGCAATGTCACAGACAAAGATGGGCAGATTCCGCAACCCAAAACCAAGGTAAAAAGCTTGTCACAATATACAGTGACAGTTCCGCCGGCCGTTGACCCGGACCCTGTGGGCCAGGCCTTGCCGATTGAAATCGTTTATGAGGATGAACATCTGATCGTATTGAACAAGGCACCTGATATGGTGGTTCATCCGGCCATCGGTCATACGGACGGCACGCTGGTCAATGCGCTGATTCACCATTGCGGGGATGAACTCTCCGGCATCGGCGGTGTAAAGCGCCCCGGCATTGTTCACCGCCTGGATAAAGAAACATCAGGCCTGATGCTGGTGGCAAAACATGACAAGGCGCATCAGCACCTCAGCAAACAATTAAGCCGCAGAACACTCTCACGGGTTTACCATTGTTTCGTATGGGGGCTGCTCAGCCCGCGTTCGGGTAAAATCAAAACTCTTTTGGGGAGGGACAGCCGCGATCGCAAGAAACGTGCTGTTGTGACATCCGGGGGCAAGGATGCGGTGACGAATTATCGCATGCTGAAACAGTACGGAACACTGGCAAGCAAGGTGGAATGCAGATTGGAATCGGGCAGGACCCACCAAATCCGTGTCCATATGGGCCACATCAAACATTGGTTAATTGGCGATCCGGCCTATGGGCGTCCGCACCTTGCCAAGTTTTTACGCGGACGCATTCACCTGACACGTGAATTGGCGGATACGCTGTCAGCCTTTCCGCGCCAGGCTTTGCACGCCGCCGAAATCGGCTTTGTTCATCCCGAAACAGGCGAAGAAATGCAATTTCAAGCAGGCTATCCGGAAGACATGATCGCTCTGGAAAAAGATTTGGAACGATTAAACGTCAAATAAGTTTGATGATTCTTAATAAATACCCCCTAATCTGTAATGGGTACAGGGAAGGAAAGGAAATATCATGGATCAATCGCAACAGCCCTCCGTTTTGTCGGATCAGGACTCTGATGCTTTTATCGAACTGCACAAAGAAGACCCCGGCCTTCGCAAGTTACGCGTTGCCATCGGTTGGCAGGCACCTGAAAAGGTAAACGGTTATGATTTGGATATGGATGTTTCCTTGCTGATCCTAAACCGCGAAAACAAGGTTCGCAGCGACGAAGACTTCATCTTTTACAACAACCTCAAATCCTTTGAAGGTAGCGTGGTTCACAACGGGGATGAGCGTAAAGGCTTTGGCGAAGGGGATAAAGAGGCCATAGATATTGACCTGACCGGTCTGCCTTATGATATTGAAAAGATGATGTTTATCATCTCTATCCATAATGCGAATGAGCGTTTTCAATCTTTCAAGGATTTGGAATCGGGTTTTATAAGGATTATCAACTTTGAAACCCATCAGGAGATTGGCAAATTTGCCATGGCCAGCGCGCAGTCGGACGCCATTGCCTATGCTCTGGCCATTTTGGAACGGCGCGACAATGAATGGGTTTTTGAACGTCTGCAAACGCCCCATGAAGAAGGATTATACGGCATCGTTCGGGACCACGGTGTTCATGTTGCTGAACCGTAAACCCTTGATCATCATATTCTTTAAAGCTGAGCGGATCAGCCGTAAGCTTTAGCCAGCATCTGATAAACGGAGCGCATGCCAATGGCATCCCCACCCACAGGGCGCCCGGGGCGGTCTTCTGCGCGCCAGGCCCATGTGTCGATATGGATCCATTTCTGCGAATCGTCTACGAATTTCTTCAGGAAAAGCGCGGCTGTGATGGCACCACCCTGACGTCCGCCTGTATGGCAGATATCAGCAATATTGTGTCCTCGCATTTTGCTATACAATTCATCAAGTAAAGGCAGTTGCCACAATGGATCCTGCTGATTGGCGCTGGCTGACATCAGTTTTTTGGCAAGGTCGTCGCTGTCGGTAAAAAACGGGGGCACATCCGGACCCAACGCCACGCGCGCGGCACCGGTTAAGGTTGCAAAATCAATAATCAATTCAGGGTTTTCGCTTGCCGCTTCTGCCAGCGCATCGGCCAGGATCAGGCGCCCTTCGGCATCTGTGTTTTCAATTTCAACACTCAGCCCCTTACGACTTGGGTAGACGTCGCCAGGGCGCATCGCCAGACCGTTGATGGAGTTTTCAACAGCCGGTACCAGAACACGAAGGCGAACATTCAGCCCTATTTTCATGATCATTGTTGCCAGACCCAACACATGTGCGGAACCGCCCATGTCCTTTTTCATGATCCCCATGGACCCGCCGGGCTTGATATTGTTGCCGCCTGTATCAAAAACAACACCTTTACCGACCAATGTAACCTTGGGCGCGTCCGCGTTGCCCCAACGAAAATCAATCAGGCGTGGCGCGCGGTCAGATCCTTTGCCCACAGCGTAAACAAGCGGATAATTTTTATCCAGAAGGTCCGTTCCGACAATGTCCGCAGCTTTTTCTGCACCGTATTCTTTTGCGAGCTTGGTGGCCGCATCAGAAAGCTCTTCCGGTCCTAAATCATTTGCCGGAATGTTCACAAGGTCGCGTACAAGTGTGGTCGCCTCCAAAGCCGCAAGGACATAGTTACGGTCTGCCTGCTCCGGCCATGCAAGCTGCCTTGCAGAGGAGCTGGAATCTTTTAAATAACGATCAAACTTATATTGTCCCAATGCCCAGCCCAAAGCCAGTTGAGTGGCCTTTTCTGCGCCTATAGCATCGGCTTTCAAAGAATAGGTCCCCACCGGCAGCTGACCTGCCGCGGCGGAAAGGGCATAAAGC
>CAXGXG010000062.1:0-7620 GCA_964013525.1 uncultured Alphaproteobacteria bacterium
CTCCGCATCAAAGTGATGGCGGGGTTGGTATTGACCGGGCGTTAATTCCGTAATGGGCAGTTTTGAAGGCAAACGCCCCTGTTCTGAACGCTGTTCAGTTTGATCGTTTTGATGTGTTCCGGTTGTTACGCCGTCTTGAAAAAGGGCATCCAACCCGCGTCCTAATCCACGTTTACGGTTATTCGACATCAGGCTGCCTCACTTTCAATGCGTTTTTTCTCACGTTTTAACAATTCTTTTGCCAATCGCAAATAGGCTTGCGATCCGCTGCAATTCATATCATAAACAATGGCCGGCAGCCCATAGGATGGGGCTTCAGAAACCCTTACGTTACGGGGGATAACGGTGTAATAGACCTTGTCGCCAAAATGGTCACGTACATCGTTTTCCACTTGATGCGATAGGTTATTACGCTTGTCATACATGGTCAGAACGATGCCTTGAAGCTCCAGATCAGGATTAAAGGCATTCTTAACCCGCTCAACCGTCTTCACCAGATGACTGATCCCTTCCAAAGCATAAAATTCGCATTGTAAGGGCACAATAATGCCGTGTGATGCCACCAAAGCGTTTAATGTCAGTAAGTTTAAGGATGGTGGACAGTCAAATAGAATATAATCATAATCCGTATCACTGTTCATCAAAGCTTGTTTCAGGCGCGATTCACGCTTTTCCGCGTTGATCAGCTCGATCTCCGCCCCGGCCAGATCAACGGTTGAGGTAATAATATCCAGTTTAGGGACTTTGGTTTTATGCGCTGCCTCAGATACGCTACATTCATCGAATAACAGTTCATAAGCGCCATTTTCACGCTGTGCGTGCTCGACACCCAAACCCGTTGATGCGTTACCCTGTGGATCCAGATCAATGATTAAGGTGCGTTTCCCCACTGCTGCCAAAGAAGTCGCGAGGTTTACCGTGGTCGTGGTTTTACCCACGCCGCCTTTTTGGTTTGCAATGCTGAAAATTCTTGGTGTTACGTTGCGTTTTGTCTGCATATCTATAGATATAACAACGTTTCAGAGAAAGATAAAGGCCTATGTTTCACGTGAAACATTGTGCAAATGAACGATAAAACCGCCAGGATGGGTCGCGCTGGCAAGCATTTCAACGTCAAAATCAAACAATTCGGCCGCCTCATCGCATTCTTGCGGCGCAGTTTCACCCTTTAGCAACCAAAAACTCTTTTTTCGCGTGAGTGGCAGTCCCCAGTCACAAAGATTGGAAATCGAAGCTGTGGCGCGTGATACAACAATATCTGCGTTAAGTCCGTTTAGGTCTTCGGCACGGGCATTGTGGATTTCGCAGTTTAGGTCCAGTTCACGGGCCACGGTCTTTAAAAACACACATTTGCGCGTATCCGAGTCTACAAGATGCGTTTTGTGCCCCATAATAGATAGGACAAGACCTGGAAAGCCACCACCTGCCCCGATATCTACCAAAATATCATTTTTATTAAGATAGTTTGACAATTGGGCCGAATCCGCAAAATGACGGTGCCATGTGTCAGGGACTGTTTGTGGAGATATCAGATTGATCCGTTTTTGCCATTTTAGAATGAGATCGTGATAGGCTTGGAACTTATCTAATGTTTCACGTGAAACATCAAAGTCGTTTTGAAAGTCTTTTGCAAAATACATCAGGCTGATTTTCTATTTTGTTTGCTATCACCTTGCTTAACGAAACGCATCAGTGTGACCAATGCCGCTGGTGTCATGCCACGCAGCCGGGATGCGGCACCCAACGTCTGGGGCTGGCTTTGTTTTAAGATAGCCTTGATCTCATTGGAAAGGCTACCGATTTCATCAAAATCGATATCTTGCGGAATAACAAGGTTCTCTTCACGGCGATAGGCATGGATATCAGCCATCTGCCTGTCCAGATACCCGGAATAAAGGGCATTAATAGCGACCTGCTCTTGAATTGATTCATCGATTTTGGCCAGTTCTGGCCAAATTTGAAACAATGTGTCGAAACCGTATTCTTTATAGCTGAGAAGATCAAACGCGGACCGGCGCGTACCATCCTGATTGACTTTGACGCCATAGTCCAAAAGCGCATTGGGTGTCATTTCCAGCGTTTTGGTCAAAGCCATCGCAGCGTCAAGTTGGCGACTTTTCTCAAGATATGCTGATTTTCTATCATCAAGGATACAGCCGGCGTCTATGCCCTTTGGCGTCAGGCGTTGATCTGCATTGTCTGCACGCAACAACAAACGGTATTCCGCGCGCGAGGTAAACATGCGGTAAGGCTCTGACACGCCGTGGGTGACAAGATCATCAATCAAAACACCGATATACCCCTCGGCACGGTCGATGATAAAAGGTGCGCTGTCGGGGTTTTTGGCCTGCAGGGCTGCATTGATGCCGGCGACCAAACCTTGCGCGCCGGCCTCCTCATACCCTGTCGTTCCATTGATCTGTCCAGCCAGATAGAGGCCGGGGACCTTACGGGTTTCCAAGGTGTGCTTTAATGCGCGCGGATCAATATAATCATATTCGATGGCATAGCCGGGAACCAAAATTTCGGCATTCTCCAGACCGGGTATGGTCTTTAGGATCTTGCGCTGTACAGATTCAGGTAGAGATGTTGAAATCCCGTTCGGATAGACAGTATCGTCATCAAGCCCTTCAGGCTCCAGAAAGATTTGGTGTCGGTCCTTATCTGCAAAACGAACGACTTTGTCCTCTATGGACGGGCAATAACGTGGCCCGCTTGACTGAATTTGGCCTGAATACATCGGCGCCTGATCCAGATTATCACGAATGATCGCGTGGGTTTGATCGTTAGTATAGGTGATGTGGCAATCAATTTGCGGCACATCGACTTTTGTATTCATAAATGAAAACGGGACAGGCTCTGCATCTGCAGGCTGCGCATCGCATTTGGACCAATCGATTGTTTTTCCATCCAAACGTGGTGGCGTCCCGGTTTTCAGGCGACCCAGCGGGAATTCAAAACGCTCCAGAGTCTCGGCCAATTTGACAGCCGGTCGATCACCGACACGGCCTGCAGGTTCTGTCTGTAGCCCGCGGTGGATCAGGCCACGTAGAAATGTACCCGTCGTAATAATCACCTTGTCACAGTTGATGATCTCGTCTTTGTCGGTAATGACCGCATGAACGACGCCATCTTTGCCTAAACGGATATCTTCGGCACCGGCCGCATGGACGTCCAAATTTGGCATATTCAGGATTTCACGTTGCATGGCCGCCGCGTAAAGCTTGCGATCCGCCTGTGCGCGTGGTCCGCGAACCGCAGGCCCCTTGCTGGCGTTTAACATCCGATATTGAATGCCAGCCTGATCAATCACGCGACCCATGAGGCCATCAAGGGCATCAATCTCGCGGACGATATGCCCCTTGCCCAACCCGCCAATGGCCGGGTTGCAAGACATAGCGCCGATCGTCTCAATCTTGTGCGTCAAAAGAAGCGTCTTCGCACCCACGCGTGCAGATGCCGCCGCTGCTTCGCACCCGGCATGGCCGCCACCAATCACAATCACTTCATATTTTTCGTTCATCATAAAAACAGGCCTTGTTTTGATTCGCACATTACCATAATTTTGATAGAAATCAAATTTTTCAGGCGGCCGCGGTCGTCTAATCAAGAGGCTGACACATGCAGATAGATGCGATTCACACACCGCGCTTTTCCGAACAATCCCGATTGGAAGATATTATTGCCGCCATCGGCATGCTGGAAACAGGCGATGTGATTTGTATCACAACCAAAATTATCAGTCTGATCGAAGGCCAGCGGGTTCCTGTAAAGGACACGGACAAGGATGCCTTGATCCGCAGGCAGGCCGATGCCTATTTGTCCCCGTCAGCCCCCTATAACATTACCCTGACAATGACGAAAGGCGCGCTGATCCCCAGTGCCGGAATTGATGCGTCCAATGCCCAGGATTGTTATATCCTCTACCCCACTGACCCGATGACATCAGCGCAAAATCTGTGGGATGCCCTTCACGCACATTACGGAATTGATGATTTCGGCGTGATTTTAACAGACAGCCATTCGACTATTCTACGGCGCGGCGTAACCGGGTTTGCCCTTGCCTGGGCGGGGTTCAAGCCGTTTTATTCATATCAAGGACGCCCCGATATATTTGGCCGTCCGCTGGGACATACGATGGTCAATATTCCGGATTCCCTTGCAGGTCCGGCCGTCTTTGCCATGGGCGAAGGGGACGAACAAACCCCCATTGCCCGTATACGCGGCGCCCATCATGTTCAATATATTCAAACCCCTGTTGCAGAAGAAGACCGCAAACTGTTTTTCGTCAAACCTGAAGAGGATATTTATGCCCCGATCCTTAACGCTGTAAAATGGCAGAGAGAAGATTAAGGCGTGCGTTATTTGCCGATGCAGAAGTCGCGGAAAACAATATCCAGCAGGGCTTCGACATCGACATGGCCGGTGATACGACCCAGTGACAACAGCGCCTGACGCATGTCTTCGGCTGCCAATTCCGGCAGAGGTGCATTTAATGCACGGTTTAAACTTTCACACGCGGATGATAAATGGGTTCTGTGACGCTCCCGGGTCAGAACAGTCGTGTTTTCGGCATGATCAAAGAAGTCACGAACACGTAAACTCAGATGTTCAAGCAAACCATCAAGACCCTGCGAATCCTGTACGGAAACGGCAAAATGGGATGACGGCGCCTGTTGCGTTGTGCAATCTGTTTTATTGGCAACGATGCAGGTGTCCTGATCAATCAGTGCTTGTGTATCCTCTGCCAAACCGCTGTTGATGTCGTAAAGGGCGATTTTGATATCGGCATTTTGAACGGCGGCCGTTGCCCGACGAATCCCTTCGGCCTCAACCACATCGGCATGATCACCGCGAAGGCCAGCGGTATCGGTTACAATCACAGGATAGCCACTCAGGTTGAGATGAACCTCAACAATATCGCGGGTTGTGCCGGGTATGTCTGTGACAATCGCTGCATCCCGTCCTGCCAACCAGTTCAAAAGCGAGGATTTCCCCGCATTTGGCGCCCCGAAAATGACGATGCGCAACCCGTCACGTAAACGCTCACCCCGGGCGTTATCATCCAGATGTCGGCTGATCTCTTCCAACAAGGTTTTTGCCGCTGCGGCCGAGGTTGCATCCAGCCCGTCTGGCATATCCTCGTCCGGGAATTCGATTTCTGCTTCTTGATGGGCCAAAGCACGGGCCAACGTTTGCGTCCATTCGCCGTACAACGTATGTAAACTGCCGCCCAACTGGTTCAGGGCCAGAATACGCTGGGCTTCCGTCTCAGCATGGATCAGGTCGGCGACGGCCTCAGCCTCGGTCAGATCAAGGCGCCCGTTCATAAAGGCGCGTTTGGTAAATTCACCCGCCTCAGCCATACGGACGTTATTCCGCGCTGACAAAACCTCAAAAACGCGCTTTTGTACGGCGCGGCTGCCATGCAACATCAACTCAACGGTATCTTCGCCGGTATAGCTGTTAGGTCCTGAAAAATAAAGGGCGATCCCTTCATCCAGGGGCTTGCCATCTGGTGTTTGCAATTTTACAAAATGGGCATGACGTGGTTTTGCTGTGAATGTTTCACGTGAAACCATAGCCGTTAAACAGTCGAGCGCATCCGGACCGGAAATCCGGATCACGCCCAAACCCGCCTGACCATGCGCACTGGCAAGGGCAAAGATTGTGTCCCCGCCACTCATGCCGGGGGAACCATATCATTGGTCAGTTGCAGGCGTGTGACGACACGGCCCTGTTGAAAATGGGATGCGATAATCTCTTCAATATCTTCAATCGATTGATAGGTATACCAGACACCCTCAGGGTAGACGACCATGACAGGGCCCAGTTCACATCGGTCCAGACATCCGGCCTTGTTTGTACGAACGCGCCCCTTGTATCCCAATTCTTTCATGCGTGCTTTGAAATAATTGAACAGCGGCTGCGCACCGGCCGTCAAACAGCTGCCGCGCTTGTGTCCGATTTTACGTTCATTTAAACAGCAAAAGACGTGATGTTCGAAATATTGTTCTCTTGTATCCTGCATGGCCTACCTGTAAATTTGGTACAAACAGACATAAATCATTTTCAGGTAAAGATCAAAATGAATCAATTAAACCAAGCGCACAGTCCCTACCTTCGCCAGCACAAGGACAACCCTGTTGAATGGCATACTTGGTCTGAAGAGACTTTACAGAAGGCAAAGCGTGAAAACCGCCCAATCCTGCTCTCAGGTGGCTATTCTGCGTGTCATTGGTGTCATGTGATGGCGCACGAAAGTTTCGAAGATGCTGACACAGCCCGATTGATGAACGAGAATTTCATCAATATCAAGCTGGACCGCGAGGAGCACCCTGATGTTGATCATATTTATCAACAGGCCCTGTCCCTGATGGGGGAGCCAGGCGGATGGCCGTTGACTATGTTTTTGACACCCGAAGGCCTGCCGTTTTTCGGTGGCACCTATTTTCCGCCTGAGCCGAAATTCGGACGCCCCTCCTTTCAGCAGATCTTAAACGGGGTCGCCGACAGCTGGAAGAATGAACATGAAACTGTACAATATAATGTCGAAGCCTTAAAGACAGCATTAAATCAGGAGTCCGTATCAAAATCCGGCCCCCTGCCCGATATGGCGGTTATTGAAAAGACGATGCAGAAAATCATCAGCGGATTTGATCCGAAACACGGCGGTTTTGGCAGCAGTCCTAAATTTCCGCAGGCCCCATTGTTAATGGCCCTGGCCGCCTTCGCACAGGTCAGCGATGATGATATCTATAGCAAGGCGCTCCTCATCTCGCTCGACAATATCTGTCAGGGTGGAATTTACGATCATTTGGGTGGCGGGTTTTTCCGATATTCAACCGATACCCATTGGATGGTGCCGCACTTTGAGAAGATGCTGTATGACAATGCACTGATGATCCGGCTTTTGTGTTTGGGATATAAAATCAACCCATCACGGCTGTATGCCGCGCGTATTGAAGAAACGATTGAATTTCTGATGCGCGATATGCAAGTGGATGGCGGTCCAAGCTTTGCCGCCGCCATGGATGCCGACAGCGATGGTAAAGAAGGCGCTTATTACGTCTGGACCTATGACGAAGTTGAAGCGGTTTTGGGTATAGACGCGCCCGATTTCGCCAAAATTTATGATGTCCGTAAGGATGGAAACTGGAATGGTCAAAACGTTCTGAACAGACTGAAGCATCAAGGGGTTTTCAATCCTAAACGCGAAGGACAGTTGTCCGATATGCGCCAGAAGATGTTGGAAAAACGCCGTACGCGTACAGCCCCTGCGCGTGATGATAAAATTTTGACAGATTGGAACGCCATGATAGCTGTTGCCCTGATTGAGGCCGCAGAAACATTGGGACGTGACGACTGGAAACAACACGCACACCAGATTTTTAACGCGCTAGACGGTGATCTTCACCACTGCCGAATTGATGGTCATGTGACAGCCCCAGCATTGTTGGATGATTACGCATGGATGGCCCTTTTGTCGACGAAACTGGGTAAAATGAACAGGGCCCATGCCTATCTGAACAGCGTTGAGACGAGATTCCTTGATACAGAAGATGGCGGTTATTTTACAACGGATACAGCCAAAAACAGTCCCGTTCGTTTAAAGACAAT
>CAXGXG010000063.1:0-7590 GCA_964013525.1 uncultured Alphaproteobacteria bacterium
CGACCATTTCACGCAATGTGATGATATTGCCTGAGCGTTTGGAAAAACGCACCAGCTCACCATCTTTGAACACCTTAACAATCGCGTTATAGATCACTTTCAGTTTTGCTTCCCCGTTTGAGAAAGCATCGATGGTGGGCTCTAACCGTTCCTGATAGCCGGCATGGTCCTTGCCCAATACATTCAACATCAGGTTATAACCGCGTTTGATCTTGTCATAGTGGTAGGCGATATCCGGCATAATATAGGCCCAGGTTCCGTCCCGTTTTTTCAGGGCGCGGTCTTGTTGATCACCAAATTTGCTGGAACGGAACAAGACCAGCGGCACAGGCTCCCAATCTTCCATTTCCTTACCCTTTGGTGGCGGCAGCGTTCCGGTATAGATCAGATCGCGGTCTTTTAAGAAGTCAAAGGCCGTTTCCAATGTTCCGTTTTCAACAATATCGCGTTCATTTGTAAATTGATTGTGATCAATGCCGATCAGCTTTAAATCTTCACGGATCATTTTCATCATGACATCAACGGCAAATTCGCGGACCGGATCCATCCAAACGTCTTCGGGCTTGTTCAACCACTTGTCGCCATCGCGCAACGCCAGCGCCTGGCCGACTTCACGCATATATTCCCCCGGATATAACCCTTCGGGAATGTCACCAATGTCTTCGCCCAGCGCTTCGCGGTAGCGCAAGTGGGCTGTGCGCGCCAAAACATCAACCTGTGTTCCGGCATCATTGAAATAATATTCACGCGTAACATCATAACCGGCCTTGTCCAGAAGGTTGGCCAACGTATCACCGATGACTGCGCCGCGTGTATGTCCTGCATGCATGGGGCCTGTGGGGTTGGCGGAGACATATTCGATGTTAACAGGTTGCCCCTGCCCAATCGTGTTATCGCCATAATGAACACCCTGTGTCAGAATATCCTGCAATAAATCAGCCCAAGCCTCCTGCTTGAGGCGGAAGTTGATAAAACCGGGACCTGCGATTTCAGCCGATTCAACGCCCTTCATCTCACGGATCAGAGGGATTAACGTTTCGGCCAGCGCGCGCGGATTTTGTCCCGCCTGCTTACACAGAACCATGGCGGCATTAGTAGCCATATCTCCATGGGATGGATCACGGGGCTGTTCGACCACCACCCGGGACGTGTCAAAATCATCACCAATGCTTTTCAATGCGGTGTCGAGTTTATCCTGGTAGTGTTTATAAATATTCATGAGAACCGATCCATTTGTTACAAGACCAACAGATTAACAAGACAATATACCCCCCGCAATTGTTAATTACAGGATGTCGAGGATGAATATAAGAGCAGGCTAAAAACCCTTTTAAATTTCCAACCCACTGTTTACGAAAATCCTCGCGCTTACTCCAGCCCGCGGTAAATATCAAACATCGATTTATGTTCGGTCAGGGCCTTGCGGTCAGTCATACCGGCGATATAATCGGCGACCACACGTGCGCGCCAATCAATCTCGTTCCAACCTTCAGGAATGTTTTGCAGCTCCACGCGCCACAGATATGGCAGGCAGCGGTCGTTTTCAAAGAAAGCATAGAACAGATCCTTAACCGCCTTCACACAGGTCATACGAATACGGCTGAGCTGTTCATTCAGGTAAAACCGGTCAAACAGGAATGCGCGCAAGGCTTTGTCTGCCTGTTTCAGATCATCGGAGAAGGTAATCACAGGCTGGGAGGCATTGCGGATATCTTCCACCGATTTCGGTGACAGATCTGCAAGGCGGCTGCGGGATTCGCTCAGAACGTCCATAAAGATGTGACCCATAACCTCGCGTATGACTTCGGCACGCAAGATACGTTCCGGGCAATCAGGAAAGGCCTTGCGTGTTTTATGAACGATCTCGCCCACCATGGGTACATCAGACAGGTCATCCAGATTAAAGAAACCAGCCGAAAGACCATCATCAAGGTCGTGACTGTTATAGGCCACATCATCAGCAATCCCTGCGGCCTGTGCCTCAGCAGATGCAAAGGTTTCCAGTTTCAGGTCTGCCTGATCTTTCAATTCGTTGAGAGTGACTTCCAGATTGGTCGGTTTCATCCCGCATTTCAAAACAGGACCATTGTGTTTAACCAACCCTTCCAAGGATTCCCATGTCAGGTTTAAACCGTCAAAACGCGGGTAGCGCTTTTCCAGCTTGGTCACAACGCGCAGGGTTTGGTCATTATGGTCAAATCCTCGATAGGGCTCCATACATTCTTTCAACGCGTCTTCACCCACATGCGCAAAGGGTGTATGCCCCAGATCATGTGCCAGCGCGCAAGTTTCGGCCAAATCTTCGTCCAAGTGCAATGATCGTGCAAATGACCTTGCCACCTGCGCCACTTCAATACTGTGGGTCAGGCGTGTGCGATAATGGTCTCCCTCGTTCGAGACGAACACTTGCGTCTTGTGTTTCAGCCGGCGGAATGCGCGGCAGTGAATGATACGGTCACGGTCACGTTGAAAATCGCTTCGGGTTTTACTGGGGGGTTCATCATATATGCGACCGCGGGATTCGCTGGGTCGGCAGGCGAATAAAGATTTGCCATCCTCGGCAATCAGATCCTTGAGCGGATCGGGTTTTCTTTCAACGGCTTCTGCAATGGCCATATCGCTTATTTCTCCCATAAAACTTGATAATACAACCGTTATAGCTTATTTTACATGCAAAGTTAAAGAGGTTTTATTATGTCCGATACACGCAGATTGCGCCTGACAGATGCGGCGGCAAAACGCATTCAACAGCTGCAGAAAAAAAATGAGCAGCCTAATGCGATGCTGCGCGTAACCGTTTCCGGTGGCGGGTGTTCTGGTTTTCAGTATGCATTCAAGCTGGATGAGAATAAAACAGATGATGACATCACCTTTACCCATAATGGTGTTGCCATTGTCACTGATGACGCCTCCCTGGATTTATTGGATCAATCGGAAATTGATTTTGTTGATGACCTGATGGGTTCGATGTTCAAGGTTAACAATCCCAATGCTGAATCCATGTGCGGGTGTGGAACATCCTTCTCTATTAAATTCTAAACCAAGATATAAGCCGAGCCGATTTCATGAAAATAGTCACCTGGAATGTCAATTCCGTTAACGCACGCCTGCCAAACATCACCAGTTGGATAAAGGCGCATGCACCCGATGTTGTTTTGTTGCAGGAACTGAAATGTATGGATGACGGCTTTCCCATTCAGGAATTTGAAGACATCGGATACAACGCCGCTGTTTTTGGTCAAAAAAGCTGGAACGGTGTTGCTATTCTGTCCCAACACGAAATCAATGATATTATGCGCGGCCTGCCGGGTGATGATACCGATGATCAGTCACGCTACATTGAAGCCACCATCAATGGTGTAAGGATTGCCAGCATTTATTTACCCAACGGCAATTCCGTTGATACGGAAAAATACCCGTACAAGCTGAACTGGATGAAAAGATTAAAAGACCATGCCGACCGCCTGTTGGAAAGTGAACAGCCGGTCGTTTTGGCAGGAGATTACAATATCATTCCAGAGGGTCGTGATTGTTATAATCCGGAAGCGTGGAAGGATGATGCCCTGTTCCGTTTGGAAAGCCGTCAGCATTTTCGCGCTATCTTGAATTTGGGTTATACTGAAGCGTTCAGAACACTAAACCCCGGGACAGTTGCCTATACCTTTTGGGATTATCAGGCAGGACGCTGGCATAATGATCAGGGAATTCGCATCGATCACTTCCTGTTGTCGCCGCAAGCAACCGACCGTGTTCAGAAATGTTACGTTGATAAAACACCACGGGGCGAGAAAAAAGCATCGGATCACGTCCCCGTAATCTTGGAACTGGCGGCATGAAGATTGGTGTTTTTGATTCCGGCTTGGGCGGATTAATGATTGCCCGTGCAATTCATGATCACCTTCCGGATTATGATTTGGTTTATTTGGGTGACACCCTTCACCTGCCATATGGGCGCCGGTCCAAAGAAACTGTTTACCGTCTAACCAAACAGGCCGTTACCTATCTGTTTGAAGCACAGAATTGCCAAATCGTGATACTGGCCTGCAATACCGCCAGCGCATCAGCCCTTCGCAGATTACAGCAAACATGGCTTGCGGAAACCTATCCCGACCGCCGTGTTTTAGGTGTCGTTGTCCCCACACTGGAAAAAGCGATTGCGCTTGGTCATACGCGTATCGGCCTGATCGCAACGGAAAATACGGTCCAATCCGGTGTTTATGAGGAAGAGCTGCATAAGATCAACCCTGATATCAAGCTGGAGGCCTCGGCCACGCCCCTATTGGTGCCGATGATTGAAAATGGCGGGCTGAAATATGTGCGTCCCGTATTGGAAGATTACCTTGCGCCTTTAAAAGACAAAAAAGTGGAGAGCCTGATATTGGGCTGCACGCATTATTGCCGCCTGTCTGAAGAGATAAAGGATATTATGGGCGCAGGAGTTGAACTGATTTCACAGGCTGAGATTACCCCGCCCAGCTTGGCCGACTATTTACACAGACATCCTGAACATAACGACAAGCTCTCAAAAAGGGGGCAGGTTGATTTTCTGGTGACGGACTTAACCGACGGCTATGCCCAGTCTGCAAATTCGGCCTTTGGCCGGCCCGCTGACCTTCAACTCGTTTCCTATAACATTTAGATATAAATCAAAAGAGATCTACTGCCAAGCCGGGTTCGCCCATTTCCATTCCGCACCACTCAACAATACGCAAGATGTGCGTCCCCAGTTTTTCACGCGTGTAATTTTGAACCCTTTAGGGCCTGTGAAAACCTGCATGACAAAACCCCTGTCCTCATCACCAAGGATAAATGTGGCGGTAAATCCCAATTGTTCAGCAAACATATTGGCGGACATATCCTGTGTTGGAATGCAGGAGCGGTTTGCGGCATAGGCTGTTGCACCCATGAACATCGCAACGGTCAAAAGAATAGCCAAAAGTATTTTCAAATAAGCCGCCTGTTCTGCATGATCATTATCATAACATGCAGAAAATGAAATAGTGGTAAATATGAAAAAGTAAAGAATGGTGCTGCCAGAGAGAATTGAACTCTCGACCTCACCCTTACCAAGGGTGCGCTCTACCCCTGAGCTATGGCAGCACATCAGAAGAGATGCAGAATTCTTAACGCACCTCAGCCTGGGATGCAAGTTTAAAATCACTTGCAGGGAATCTGCAAACTCCCTACGCTTATTCCATGACTGATAAAAAGAAACACAAAGACAATTTCGACAAGCGCGGATCCAATTTGCGCGCCAACCTGAAACGGCGCAAAGAACAAATGCGCCGGCAAAAAGACAAAGATCAAGACATTAGCAGCGGAGAAGAATAATGGGAATTATGCCGGATCACTGGATACGCGAACAGGCCAAATCAGATGGGATGATTACCCCCTTTGAAGAAAAGCTGAGCAAGGACGGCGTGATCTCTTATGGCCTGTCGTCCTATGGGTATGATGCACGACTATCGGACGAATTCATGATCTTTACCAATGTTGACAATGCGATTGTCGACCCCAAGAATTTTTGCCCGACCAGCTTTGTTGAGCGCAAAACAGATGTCTGTGTTATCCCGCCAAACAGCTTTGTTTTATGCCGAACCGTTGAAACCTTCAAAATCCCGCGTGATGTTTTGGTGATCTGCCTGGGTAAATCGACTTATGCACGTTGCGGCCTGATTGTGAATGTCACCCCGCTTGAACCGGAATGGGAAGGTCAGGTGACATTAGAGATTTCGAACACGACTCCCCTGCCCGCAAAAGTCTATGCCAACGAAGGGGTTGCACAGTTTTTGTTTTTAAAAGGGAACATGCCTTGCGAAACTTCGTATGCAGACCGTTCAGGCAAGTACATGGGGCAATCCGGCGTAACCTTGCCTAAACTCTAATCAATCGCAAGGAATAAAAAATGGCCAAAATCGTTATCACAGGCGGCACAAAGCTGAACGGAACAATACCTGTCAGCGGTGCCAAGAACGCAGCATTGCCATTAATGTGTGCTTCAATCTTGTGTGATGGCGAATTCAAACTGTCGAATGTGCCGGATTTACGCGATATCAACAGCTTAACCGAGCTTCTGGAAAGCTTAGGCGTGAAATGCGACCGTGGGGATGCTACCATTACGATGAATGGGAAAACCATCACCTCGACCGTTGCCGAATACGAATTGGTTCGCAAAATGCGTGCCTCTGTCCTGGTATTGGGCCCATTGTTGGCCCGATGCGGCAAAGCCAAGGTGTCATTGCCCGGTGGATGCGCAATTGGATCACGTCCCGTCGATCTGCACCTGACCGCAATGGAGGCGTTGGGCGCTGAAATCAAGCTTGAGGGTGGTTATATACATGCCGAGGCCCCCAACGGTTTAAAAGGCGCGCACATTACGTTTCCTAAAGTATCCGTTGGCGCGACAGAGAATGTTTTAATGGCGGCTGTACTGGCAGAGGGTCAAACGATCCTTTCTAATGCCGCGCGAGAGCCGGAAATCACAGATTTGGCTGAATGCCTGAATGAAATGGGCGCCAAAATCAAAGGGTTGGGAACCGATACGCTGATTATTGAGGGCGTTAATAAGCTCCATTCGTCATCGCACAGCACTGTTGCCGACCGTATCGAAGCCGGAACATATATGATTGCCGCTGCCATGACAGGCGGACAGGTCGAAATTACAGGTGCCCGCCCCGATCATTTGGAGGCATTGATCAATCCCATGCGCTTGGCAGGCGTGATGATTGAAGTGAACGGCACAACCATCAGTGTTGAGCGTCCACAAGGTCAAAAAATTCAGGCCGTTGATATCATGACCGAACCCTATCCCGGTTTCCCGACCGATTTACAGGCTCAATTCATGGCGATGCTGACCATGGCTGACGGGGCCGGTATGGTCACTGAAACCATTTTTGAAAATCGCTTTATGCATGTTCCCGAATTGGCGCGTATGGGCGCTGACATCAATGTGCACCAATCATCCGCACTGGTTCGTGGTGTTGATAAATTAAAGGGTGCGCAAGTGATGGCGACCGATTTGCGTGCATCGGTATCACTGGTTCTGGCTGGCCTGATTGCCGAGGGTGATACACACGTCAACCGCATTTATCATCTGGAACGCGGATATGAAAAACTGGTTGAAAAGCTCAGCAATTGTGGCGCGACATTAAAGCGTATTGCTGACGACAAAGATGATCTGGAATAATTAAGAAATCTTACCCGGCTATTATCGCCCGATACTGTGGTGTTTTTTATTCACATGATAGGTTTGGCTTAAAGTGCTCGCAGCAGCAGACACCTTGGTTTTTAACCCCTTGTATTTATGGCGGAACGACGCGCGTTCTTCATATTGCGGATCGGCCAGTTGCTCCAAATTTTTAATCACCAAAACATTGATATGGCGGAACTTGGTATGATTTTCCTGCGAAACTTCACCACAATTCGGATCAAAACGAACAGACAAAAGATACCTAGAGGCTTCAATTAACGTATCCAAACGTTCAATATCTTGTTCGGTTACGACACGCCCGCGCGGATCAAACTCCGTTACTTTGTAAAGGGTATCAATGCCGATCTGAAACAATTCATCCTCGACCTTTGTCAGCATGC
>CAXGXG010000064.1:0-7444 GCA_964013525.1 uncultured Alphaproteobacteria bacterium
ATGGTATTGAAGATTATATTCACACCAAATATCTTTCCATCCAATTCTAGGACGTTTTCAAAAAATGTAGGGTTTTGAAGCCTTTTCAATTGAATTAACTTGCCTTAAACTTGATCAAAAGCGATAGGATCAAGGCTTAGGGCATGGCTTCGGACAAAACATCAGACAAAAAAGGCGGATCGGCATCATCCAAGGTGGTGTCAATGAACCCGGATATGGATGTTGATTTCTCCAATCCTAACAAGGCTTTCGTCCACAATATGGCTGAGGCTTATGATGGCTGGGATACCAATACAGAAACACCCATCATCGTTTATCTGGCACCGCCGCACCTTTTGCCACGCCTTGACCGCATCATGAATTACCGATATGCCGCGCATACGAACCTTTTGCATTATAAAGGGGTCGGGTTTGTGCGGCACCCGGATACGGGCAAGGAATATGCAGCATTGGCCTATGAACAGCCGGATTTTCAGCCTGTATTAAAAACATGGGGTGGCACTTTTCCGGAAATGAGCCATCGGCAAATTCTCGAAGATTTTTTGAAGCCGCTCCTGAGTGCATTACAGAAATTCAAAGATCAGGATTTCACCCACGGTGCAGTGAATTTGCGCAACATCTTCCGTCCGGATCAAGACGCAACATCTTCAGATTCCGAGGCGGAACAAGGACAAGATGCACAGGTGTTGCTGGGCGAATGCCTGTCAGCGGCGGCCACGCTTCAAAATCACGTTTTGTACGAAACCGTTGACCGTGCCATGGCAGATAGCTTTGCCAAAGGGACGGGTACCTTAAAAGATGACCTTTACGCTTTGGGTGTCTGTGTCGCTATGTTGGCGTGGCAATATAACCCGTGCAGAGAAATGAAAGATGAGGAGATCCTGGCTGCCAAAATTGAAAACGGCACCTTTGGTATGCTGGCACAACCTGAAAAAGTGTCAGGTGACCTATTGGAATTCTTGCGCGGTGTATTGAACGACGACGAAAATGAGCGCTGGGGTTTTGAAGACATCGAGATGTGGTTAAGCGGTCAGCGTCTGAGCCCACGCCAGCCCGCGATCTTTAAAAAAGCATCGCGTCCGGTCAAGTTCGAAGGGCAGGAATATCTGTACCTAAAAAACCTGATCATGTGCTTGCAAAAAACACCGGCCAAAACAGCGGCCAAATTTTTGAAGGGTGGGACATTTTTGAAATGGTTTATGAACTGTTTCTCGGACAAGAACCTTTTGGGCAATCTGGAAACAGTTTTAGAGGTCAATAAGGCGCCGTTAAAAACCGATAAAGATATGGAGATTTTTAAAACACAAATGTTGTCTGCCATAAATCCGGAAGGACCATCATCGTACAACAGCCACCAGATTAGCGTCCGTGGTTTTGGACATGCGCTGGGTTATCAAATCGCACACCAGCGCGAAATCAATGATTTTGTCAGTTATATTAACCTGCAGCTTTATGCCATCTGGCTGAACATGCAAATCAACGTGCCTACAGATGCGGCCGTCATTGCGGGTAAATTCGAACAGGCCAAGAACTTTGTGAACAAAAAAATCCCAGGAATGGGGATTGAGCGCGTTTTATATACTTTTTGCGAAAGTGCGCCGTGTTTAAGCCCACTGTTTCAGGATGATTTTGTATACAGTCCGGCGCAGTTGCTGGCGGCTTTGGACCGTTTGGCCGCTAAGGGCAAGCTGGAATTGCCCATGTTTGACCGCCACATGACGGCCTTTCTTTCTGTACGCAAGCCAAGATATATTGAAAAACATATCAGCCTGATCACATCAAATGCCAAGGACTCCCAAACGTTGGGGGCTTTAAAAGTTAGCGCAACCATTCAAAAGTCTGAAAATGCCGCTCCAGCAATATCATTGGGTGATTATTTTATTGATCGTGCGCCCGAAATGCTGGATCAGCTGCATAACAGTCAGTTGCGTGAAAAGCTGTTAAAAGAAATTGAAAAGATGCGCGGCACCGGCAATATTGCCGGCATCCTGATGTTGGTCAGCGATGATAAGATTGTAGCCGCAGATGCAAAGAAATTCCGTGATGCTCAGCAAAGTTTTCAAGGTTTAGAGGCGCGCAAACAGGATATTTCGGGCAGTATGGAGCGAAAGAAAAAGTACGGTTACCACAAAGGGCGCCAGGTTGCGATGCTACTGGCCGCAATTTTGTCATCTTTGACCATTATGTTTAATATTGTTTCTTTCTTTATCGGGTAGTTAGAAGATGGCAAAAGACATAAACAAAGAAGAGGGAAAGCCCCCCTCAACCTTTAAAAAGCAGTGGATCGGACCGATCATTGCAGCCGGCATTTTTTTGCCGTCCACAATTGTTTTGTCTGTCATGATGTTACCAACCGCGATTGCGGCGATTGTTGACAAAAACCGCCCGCGGGCGCTGCTCACAACGGTGGGCTTGTTAAACTTTAGCGGTGCAACCGCCGCATGGATATCTTTGATCGGTGAGGGGCATAGCTATCAGGCTTCACGTGAAACCATTACGGATTTGGATATGTTGCTGACATCTTATGGTATGGCGCTTTTGGGATTTGTTATTTACGCTGTGGTGGTTCCGGTTGTTGCCAATCTGACAATTCAAACCATAGATTTTGAACGCCGCAAGATTGAAAAGCAGCAAGAACACCTCATCACACTGTGGGGACAGGATGTGTCCCGGCAGCGCCGTCGATAAAAAAGGCTGTGGGTTATTCCCACAGCCTCTTTTCGATTAAACTCTAGATATATAAATGATCAATCAGACATCCTGAGCAACAAATCCGCGAATGTCTTTGATAAACTGTTCTTTGTGTGTCGCAAATAATCCATGCGGCGCGCCATCGTATTCAATAAATTTTGCGTGTTTAATGCCGTCTGCTGCTGGACGACCTGTGGCATCAATTGGCACGGTTTCATCTGCCGTTCCGTGAATGACCAGGGTCGGAACTTCAAAAGCCTGGAGTTCATCCCTGAAATCCGTATAGGCAAATGCCTCCGCACATGCAAGCGTGGGGCGCAGTCCCGCCATCATGCACATGTTCCAGGATCGCTGAAGATATGCATCACTTACAGGATTCTTGGCTTTTTTAACACCGTAAAAATCTTTTAGAAAGTCCTTCATGAAGGCGGCGCGGTCCGTCTTCATGCCCTTGACCATTTCATTCAAAACGTCTTCTTTGACGCCATTCGGGTTGTCATCGGTTTTCAGCATGTAGGGTACAATTGAAGAGATCAGCCCCGCTTTAATCAGGCCTTTTCCGGCATGTCGTGTCATGTAACGTGCGACTTCGCCTCCGCCCATTGAAAAACCGATAATTGTCGCATCCTGTGTCGCGCCTGTTGCTTTCATGATATCGGCCAGATCATCCGATAACGTATCATAGTTATATCCGTTCCAAGGTTGGTCCGAACGGCCAAAGCCACGTCGGTCATAGGAAATGGCTTTATAGCCGTCATTGGCCAAGGCAAGCGCAACGGAATCCCATGTATCCGCCGTCAAAGGCCATCCATGGATTAAAACTACAGGTTTTCCCTCGCCCCACACCTTGGTAAAAAGACGTGTACCGTCACGGGTTTCAATATGTGTCATGTGTGTTCTCCAATAATGATCGTATCACTTGAATAAACGCGTACGTTGCAGGTGCGTTCCAAAACTTGAAGACGAGGGGGAAGGCTTAGCGCGGCATTATGACCTGATAATAGTAATAGATTTCGCTGCCGGGCGCGTGCTGGACACAGGCGCTGGTGATGCCGTTCAGGTTCGTCCACGTGGTGTTGGCGCATGCTCCTGCTGGATCATAAGATCCGACAAAAGGGCCAAAACAATAATCTGTCGCAACGGGGATGGTATTGCCAACTTTAACGGCTTTATTAATTTCGCGGCATAGGGACGCATCTTCACCAACATAAAAGGTCATAAAGAGCTCTTCATCCGTACCGCCAACACCTGGGATGTCAACACCACTCATAAAGGCATAACTTTCATGGTGAAACCCGGTTCCCTCATTGGCCCAGACGCTAGCGGGCGGGTCCTGCCAATTTACCGCACCTCCGTCCTGATGGAACACCTTGCAAGAATCAGGTGCACCGGCATTGGAATAGGCGGTCACGTGTGGGTTTTCAAAGCTGATGTCGGTTTCATCGCAATCGCCGATTGTGCGCATACGCATAAGGGATTGGGCGATGACGGCCCCATATTGCTGAACTTGTGCCATATCAATGGCCACCTGTTCAGTTCTGATATCACCGCCACCGCGGCCAGAATTTGTGACAGCATAAGACAGCGCAGCAAATAAAGCCACGGCGATTAAAATCAGAAATAATGCGTTACCATCACGTTTAAACATAGTCTTAAATCTACCGCATAATTCTGTCAAAAAAATGGCAAGGCATATGCGTGTTGCATTTATGGAACTTCAATACAGCGCATGTTGTAGGTCTGAGCATAAATAGATCCAAAATAAAACAGAGGTTTAAATGAGTTATACACGTTTTTTTGCAATGATTGTTACGTCCGTTGTCGTCATGTTCTTGCTGAAATACACAAACACTTATGCGCTGGATCACATATTTTACAGCGAAACGCGAACATACATGGCCATTATGATGGGCGCGGCTATGGCGGTTATCATGCTGTTATTCATGTTGGAAATGTATAAGGACAAATCCAAAAATACAACTATTTTTATGGGGAGTGCCGTTGTTTTTGTGCTGACATTCTTCCTGATCCGCAGTCAAGCGACGATTCAAGACGAAAGCTGGATGAAAGCGATGATCCCGCACCATTCTATTGCCATCCTTACCAGTGAAAGAGCCGAAATTGATGATGTCCGTGTCCAGAAACTGGCCAATCAAATTATCAAAGCCCAACGCAAAGAGATCAAAGAAATGCAATGGCTGATCGATGATATTGCTGAAAACGGAATTACCGAAACCCAAAGTGAAGCGACAGAGCGGCCCGTTCCTGATTTTCAAGGGCAACTCAACCCCGTAGGTCAACCGATGACTGATGACCAAATTTAACATTTGATGTAGGGCATTTATGTTGAAATAATGTTTGCGGATACTATTTTCATTGTGTGGGTAGTTTAGACTTTTTATTAAGGGTAGCATGAAAAGCAATCGCAGGGATTTTCTTAAGGCTCTGGGCGCTGCAACATTCGTAACTGGCTTCGGGGCGTCATTGCCTCTTCCCACGTGGGCGCAGGGCGTACATCATATGACGGATGCTCATGGCCTGGATGCCTTTGCGCCGCAGTCCGAATATAATTTAAATATTGATTATGCACCGTTCACTCTGGATGGCAGGCGCGGGCGCGCAACCGCCATTAACGGCACTGTGCCGGGACCGCTTTTGCGGTGGCGGGAAGGGGACCGTGTTAAACTGAATGTCACAAATTCGATGATGGATACGCAACATTCCTCTCTTCATTGGCATGGCATTCTTTTGCCGTTTGAAATGGATGGTGTTCCGGGGCTGACATTCGACGGGATACGTCCTGGTGAGACATTCCAATATGAATTTGATGTCAATCAGGCCGGAACCTATTGGTATCATTCACATTCCCGCTTTCAGGAACAGACAGGTGCCTATGGCCCGTTGATCATTGATCCAAAGGATGGTTTGCCGTTCAAATATGATCGTGATTATGCAATTGTTCTCTCAGACTGGTCTTTTACAGATCCTGAGCTTGTTTTTGCCAATATCAATCGCAGTGGAGATTATTATAACTATCAAAAGCGCACGGTTTGGGACTTTTTCGATGATGTGTCCAAAAAAGGACTTTCCAATACCATGCAAGAACGTCTGATGTGGGGCAAGATGCGTATGAGCCCTGTGGACCTGGCCGATGTGACGGGGGCGACATACACGTATCTGATGAATGGAAATTCGCCCGATATGAATTGGACCGGCATCTTTAATCCCGGTGAAACTGTGCGCCTGCGTATCATTAATGCCGCCGCCATGAGCAATTTTGATGTTCGCATTCCCGGAATGAATATGGATGTGGTTATGGTGGATGGCAAGGCCGTTAAACCTGTCAATATTCACGAATTTAGAATAGGCGTGGCGGAAACCTATGATGTTCTGGTTACGCCAAAGGAAGATAAACCTTTTACCATTTTTGCAGAATCTATTGATCGCAGCGGCTTTGCCCGCGGGACGTTATCACCTGAGCCGGGCCTGAGCGCGCCGGTGCCGAAGCTGCGCGCACGCCCGGTTCGCAAGATGTCTGACATGGGCATGATGGCTGGCATGGACATGCACAGTGGTGAAATGATGGACATGGAAAACATGGATATGGCGGAGATGCATGGGCATGCAGGTCACCATGGCATGATGCAGGATCCGATGGTGCCGGGACCCAACGGGCCCGAACCCTTCCGTGAAGATCAAAAGAACACGAACGTCGTGATGGTTGTCACTGAACCGCAGGATCGCTTGGATGACCCGGGCGTGGGGCTGGGCAATGATGGTTGGAAAGTCCTGACCTACAAAGACCTGGTGTCTGATGAACCGCAACCCTATACCCCGAATGTTGATCGCGAAATGACGATTAATATTACCGCGAATATGGAGCGTTATATGTTCTCATTCGATGGCAAAAAATTCAGCGAACAGCCGGGTCCGTTTTACTTTGATCATAATGAACGCCTGCGCCTTTACCTTGTTAACCATACAATGATGGAACATCCCATTCACCTTCACGGTATGTGGATGCAGTTGGAAAACGGTCAGCCGCATGAAAAGCTGCCTTTTAAGCACACATTATTGATGAAGCCGGGTGAAAAGCTCTCCGCCCTGGTTACGCCTGTTGAAAAAGGAGATTGGGCATTCCACTGTCATTTGCTGTATCACATGGAGGCCGGCATGATGCAAGCTGTGCGGGTGGCGTAATATGAAATATTTTTTACTGATCCTTACCCTGTTTCCCGTTTCGGCCTTTGCCCAATCGCATGATCACGGCCACGATATGCACAATGCAATGACGCAACACCAAATGCCTGCCGACTATCACGAGGTTGAAACCACGCCCGAAATCGGCGAGCCGATCAAAAAATATGTTCTGGACGGTAACCATGGCGCGCACAAAAACTTTGGTGTGCAACAAACGCATGATAATGGCATTTTCTGGCAAGTCATGGCCGATCGATTCGAATACCGCATGTCTGACGGTGATAATGTCGGATTGTGGGATGCGTCTGCATGGGTTGGTGCAGATTACAATAAAATCTACCTTGAAACAGAAGGGGAATACAATACTGATGAAGACACGGTAGAAGAGGCTGATGTCGAGCTTCTTTACACAAGAACCGTCAGTTCCTTTTGGGACATGCAAATCGGTTATAAACATGAATTTATTGACGGATTGGATGACCGCGATTTTGCCGCATTCGGTTTTCAGGGGCTTGCACCCTATTGGATTGAGACTGATGCCACGGCCTACGTC
>CAXGXG010000065.1:0-7413 GCA_964013525.1 uncultured Alphaproteobacteria bacterium
CCACCCCCAGAAACGCCCCCAGGATTGATCCGCCCAAATCCCGCCTAAAAACGTCCCTGTGGCGACCAATGCCAATGCGATAACCGCATGCCGTTCAACGTGACCAGCCAGGCGCTTTTTATAAAGACATGCATGTGCAATCACAGCCGTCAGGATCGCCCAGCCGTAACCGAGTGTGACAATTAAAACGTGCGTAGCCAGCCAAAAATTTGTATTAAGGACAGCTTCCAAAACCTGAAAACTATCCCCGCGCACCCACTGCGCTGTTGCCAGTAATGCGGCCGTTGACATGAACAACAGCCCACGGACCAGAGTGGACAGATGTTTAAAGCCGAGACCTGCAAGGATCAGGACAATCACGACGAACAGAATGGATTCATAAAGCGTCCCAACAGGGGGACGCCCCAGAATTGTAACCGTATAGGCAATTTGCGCCGCTACAGTCATGCCTGCAATTGCAGCCGGAAGGCGAGAGTGTTTTCGCACCATTTGTGGTTTGGAAAGCTGCATGGCACTGGCCAAAATCAAAAACATAATGGTGATGAGTGGAATGTTATAGGTGTGAAAAACAAGCTCAACCTTACGCGCCGTTTGGCCGGCATTGTACATGCTTTTTAGATTTAGGGCATGGCGTTCGAACATTTCATCCTGATCGGCCTGATAGGCAATCATCATGGATACCCATGCTTGCATATAATTCTGAGCTGACGGGCTGCCGCGACCCCCTGTTAAAACCTGCCATGGGGAAACATAGGGCGTGCGGGCATCTCCGGTTGGAATGACACGGAACAACACATTTTCGCGGCCAATCCGCTCGAGCGTGTCCAGCTGATAATTCATTTCCAGCGTTTGGAGTTCGGCATCTGTATAACTGTCAACATCATCGCCCTTGGTTTCCCGAATGGATTGCAGGGCTTCTTTCAAAAATTGCGTGTTCTTTTGTAAGGCGGCAAAATCCAGTATTTCGTTTGCATTGCTGCCTTGCAACGGCATGGCAAAAGAAAAACTGCGCACCAGTTGCAGGAAATACAAACTGCGTTGATGAAGGTCGGCCAGGGCCTGTTCATCCGCGCTCAACTTCTGCCCGCCCTCACGTCTGGCAAGGATCCGGAAAAACGCATCTTCTGTTTCATCCAGCCCGCGGGTCAAATCCTGATAGGCGAACATGTCCTGTATATTTGGCAGGCCAAACCGCGATTTCAGCATCGCATTTTCAACATGAAAAATCGGCGTGCGCACAGCATCATAGGGGTCAAATATAAATCGTGAAAGTGTCTGCGTCGGGGTTTCATCCTGAAAGGTCTCCGACCCGCTGATCATATCGATTTGACTGCGCGCAAAACTGTCAACGGGCATAACCCGGCCATTATAAAGGACAGGAAAATTGTTGATCAAATCGGTGTTTTTCACATCCGCAAATGCAATGTTTGCAGGCCCCATCAAGGCGCAGAGGATCAGAAAAGCCGCTACGCGTTTGGTGCCTTTATGGGCCGCATCACGACGTCGTAAAATAACGTGTAACAACAATCCCAAAATACAGATAATTCCGCCACCGATCGGCAGGGCTTGCGCGGGATTTTTCACCAAGGCCAAAACACTGGAAAGCTGTCCGTCAGACCCCATTTGATAGGCGGACTGATAAATTTTATATCCGCGGAAGCTCACAGGTTTATTCATAGAAACGCGCGCTGAATTTTGCGTGCCTTCGTAAAATATAGAGAGGTCGGATTGATAAGATTCCGCGCGGCGACTACCGGGGTAAAATTCGGCTTCAAACTTTTCAAGCTTAATTGAAAACGGCAAGGGGTAGGACAGACGTTCAATTGAAATGGAATAATCATCAGGGCCAATGCTAAATTGGGGCGGTTTTGGAAAGTATAAAAAGGCAAGATGGTTTTCATCTGCACGCCCATCGTCAAAGCGAATTGTGAATTCCGCGCCGGACAAATCCATTTCGGGGTCGTTTTCGGGTGCGCTGTTAGCAAGCTTCATTTTGGCCGCGGGGCCGGCCCATCCGTCACCATTCTCACGCATCTCAATTTCGCAATTGCGGCAGATCTTCAAAACTTCAATATCGAACGGAATGGTATCATCGGCGATAATGTCACCGTCCGACATCAACACCAAATCCCGTTGCGCAATTCTTTCACCATTGCGGGTGATCGTCAGGGCATTTTGATCATAGCTTTGCGCGGTTTGAGCCATTTGGTTTTCATCAATAACCATAACCGTTTCAGCACGCATAGCGCCGGATAAAAATCCGCCGATCATCAAAAGCAAAACGCCGGCATGGGCCAGGTGAATACCGGCTTTGTTCCACGTCCAAACGCTATAGGCCAAAAAGCGCGACAGCAGATTTATAAAAAACAACAGGCTGAGCATATAGCCGCCGGCAAGGGGCAGGGGGCCTGCCCATATTACCCAGCTGTGAAAGAAAACCTCAAGCGCGCCGTTCAGGCCCATCGTTTTTTGGGCAATTGTTCCGGCTGTTAACAGCAACATGCCATAAGGCAGCAGCCAGAACGTTAAGGTCGAGGATGCGCATCTTTTTAAAATCAAGCTCATGCAACGGTGTATAGCATGGACTTTCTGTCATAACCATGATAATGTGCCCATAATCTCTTAAAATATATATGTGAAAGGATGTGGCCATGCCGACCTATAAAGCTCCACTGGATGATATGCGTTTTATTTTGAACGAAGTCCTGAAAATTACGGATATGTCTAAATTCGAGGGCCTGGATATGGTCGATGATGAAACGGTCAATGCCATTTTGGATGAGGCGGCAAAACTGTCCGAAGATGTCTTGGCGCCTATCAACCGCAGCGGCGATGAAGAGGGGTGCAAGTTTGACAGGAAAACCGGCGCGGTCACAACGCCGAAAGGTTTCAAGGAAGCATACGAAACATTTAAATCCGGAATGTGGAATGGCCTGTCTTCTGATCCTGAATATGGCGGGATGGGTATGCCGCGCACAATGGATGTCATGGTCAAAGAAATGATGTGCAGCGCCAACATGTCTTTTGGTATGTATCCCGGCCTGTCCCACGGTGCCTACCACGCAATTCACGCTTTTGGTACAGATGCACAAAAAAATACGGTTTTGGAAAAACTGGTCAGTTCCGAATGGTGCGGCACAATGTGCCTGACCGAGGCGGGTTGCGGTACCGACCTGGGGTTGATGGCGACCAAAGCCATCCCGCAAAAGGACGGCACCTACAAGATTGAAGGTGAAAAAATCTTTATTTCCGCTGGTGATCACGACCTGACCGATAACATCGTGCATTTGGTCCTTGCCAAAATTGATGACAAAAACCTTCCAGAAGATGACAAGACGCCTGAGGGCATCAAGGGTGTCAGCTTGTTTCTGGTATCAAAGAAAAAACTGGATAAAGACGGCAATCCGACGGCTGAGGACAATAAAGTCAAATGCGGCGGCATTGAAGAAAAAATGGGTATTCATGCCAATGCAACCTGCACCATGGTTTTTGACGGTGCCGAAGCACAGCTGATCGGCGAAAAGCACAAGGGCATGAAAGCCATGTTCGTCATGATGAATGATGCGCGCCTGAATGTGGGTCTGCAGGGCCTTGGCCTCAGCGAAGCCAGCTATCAAGGTGCGGTTGAATATGCAACCATGCGCAATCAGGGCAAATCATTGAAAGACATGAAAAACCCAAGTCCGGCCAAGGCAGATCCGATTATCGTTCACCCCGGCGTCCGTCAGGAACTGATGACAATGAAAGCCCTGATCGAAGGACAGCGTATGTTTGCGGGATGGGTCGCTATGCAGCAAGACATTGCAAAGTACAGTGATAACGAAGCCGACCGTAAAAAGGCGGATGACCTTGTGGCGCTATTGACGCCTGTGGTCAAAGCCTATCTGACAGATACATCCGTGGATGCGACAAACATGGGGATGCAGATTTTTGGCGGCCACGGATTTATCCGCGAGAACGGCATGGAGCAGTTGAACCGTGACGCACGCATTACCCGCATGTATGAAGGCACAAACGGAATTCAGGCATTGGATTTGATGTTACGCAAGGTGCTGCAACAGGATCTGCTGTCCAATTATATGGACACACTGAAATCAGATATAAAGGCTGCAAAAAAGATTCCGGGTATGAAGGAATTTATTAAACCGGTTGAACAGGCCCAATCCAAACTGACATGGACAATGCGCCGTTTGAAAATGAAATGTTTCCGCAAATCCAAATCTGAACAAATCCATATTATGGAGGCTGCGGCACCTGATTACCTCCGGATGGTGGCGTTGTTAAATATGTCGCACATGTGGATGAAAATGGCGGGCGTTGCTCAGGAACAACTGCGCAATAATGCGCCAAATAAAGAGTTTTATTCGGCCAAGCTGGATACGGCTAGGTTCTTTGCCGATAAAATTTTGCCGGAGATGCACAGCCTTTCCAAGAAAATCGGTACGGGTCCGAAAACGCTGATGGAAATCTCAGCCGAGCATTTCGGACGTACACAAGGAACCGTGGGCGAGGCCACATTGAAACCAGCCGCAAAGTCCAAAGGTTTTGATAAGTAAAAGCCAATCCATCCGTTTGGGAATCGTTATAACACTGATCGCCGTCGCCTTAACAGGGACGGCATTCGGTGCAATTTTACGTGACGTTCTGGTTGAGGCCTACCTCGCCGTTTCGGTTTTTGTAACCTTTACCCTTGTGGTTCTCTACAGTCTGGAGCGGTTGTTCAAATTTGACTTTGCCGCTTATTCAACCAAATATCCTAAACGCCAAATCTTTTTATCTGCTGTATTGGGCGCGTTGCCCGGTTGTGGCGGTGCCATCATCGTCATTACAAACTATGTGGCCGGCCATTTGCGCTTCGGCGCGATGGTTACTGTTTTGATTACAACAATGGGCGATGCGGCGTTTTTGCTTTTGGCCAAGGATCCGTATGCGGCATTTGTCGTTATGGGTGTATCCTTCGTGGCAGGCCTTATAACCGGTCACATCATTGATTTCATTCACAAGCCTGACTTTTTAAAAGCGGAGAACAAAAAGCACGCCAGAAAGGCGAGCTTTGAGCCGCGGGAAAACCGCGATGGCCTTCCGGGTAAAACCTGGGTGCAGCGTGCAGCATTTGTTGTTTTTATACCTGGATTTTTAACCGGCATGATCATGGCTCTGCAAATCGATGTTCCTGCCGCTTGGGAGGTTGGGGTCGGCCTTTTGGGGGCTTTTCTCATGTTGATTGTCTGGCTGAACCTGCGGGATCGGAATCCGCTTGTAAATTATGCCACTGAAATCCATGACCACAAATTGATTGAACGCAGCGTGGATGAGACAGCCTTTATCCTGATTTGGGTCATCCTGGCATTTTTATCTTATGAGGTCGCTGTTGTTTATATGGGCCTGAATATCGAAGCCATGTTTGACACAGCCAAAATCCTTGTGCCGCTTATTGCTGTTTTGGTCGGGTTTATACCGGGATGCGGTCCGCAAATCCTGGTCACCACGTTTTATATCAATGGTGTTTTGCCCATGTCTGCCCAAATGGGTAATGCCATCAGCAACGATGGCGATGCATTGTTTCCGGCCTTGGCCTTGGCGCCTCGGGCCGCGATTATTGCAACCCTCTATAGCGCGGTGCCGGCATTGTTGGTGAGTTACGCATTTTTATTCTTGTTTGAGTAAATCGGATATTTACAGCCCGCTTCGAATCGCGTACCCACGACGTAGCGATAATAGTTATTCCCAAGGGTGGCGGTATGAAAAATCTGACGTTTAAGTTCCATATATTGGGAAGGCTGGCAACCATTGCCGCCCTCCTATTCAGTGCCGCGATTTTAAGTTTCGGTAATGGCCTGTTAAATACGGTTGTGGGCCTTCGCGCCAATCTGGAGGAATTCTCTGATCTTTCGATTGGTTTGATGACATCTGGTTATTTTCTGGGATATATCATCGGGACCTATCTTTGTGGCAAGCTGGTTCCGCGGGTGGGGCACATTCGATGTTTCACCGTATTTGCGTCATTGGCATCTGCAATGACATTAATATTGGTGATTCATGTCGGGCCGATTACATGGATCGGGGCGCGAATTGCCTATGGTGCATGTCTGGCGGCATTGTATATGGTGATGGAAAGCTGGCTGAACCTGGTCAGCGAAAACAAAGAGCGCGGACAAATTCTGTCCTTTTATATGATTACGGTTTACCTGGGGATTGCGGCCAGTCAGGGCGCCATCGGTTTTGCAGCGCCATCTGAGTTTACACTGTTTGCGCTGGCCTCTGTTTTGTTGTCCATTGCGTTGATTCCGGTCGCGGCCAGCCGCACAGTTCAACCGCGTCAAAAGCGCGGCGAGAATTTCAGTCTGAAGGAATTGGTTAAAACATCCCGCCTTGCGACGGCAGGTGTATTTACAACCGGTATGATTAACGGATCTTTTTGGGGGTTGGTGCCGATTTACCTCAGTAATATTGGAATGGCCGATGGCACAGTCGGCTGGTTTATCGCCTTTCAGTTTATCGGCGGGCTTGTGCTCCAATATCCGATCGGATTTTTGTCTGACAAAACCGACCGGCGGATCATTATTGTGACGCTGATGTTGTTATCATCCGCGGTTTCTTTCTACCTCTATAGCATGAGCTATGATGGCACCACGCTTGCCTTTGGAATGTTTATGGCGGGTGCCTTTTTCTTTGGCGGGATCAACTCGACAGTGCACTCCCTGTTTATAGCGCATGCCAATGACTTCCTGAAGCCGAGCCAGGTTGTCAAAGCGAGCGGCGGTTTGCTTAACGTTCATGCCTTGGGCGCAATTGTCGGGCCGCTTGTTGCAACCATCTTTATCAGTCAAATGGGCTATGGCGGATTGCCGTTCTATACCGCTGTTGTGGCTGGGATCGTCTTTGTATTTTCAACCTACAGGGCCATGGTCGGACGCGCGGCTCCCGAAGGAACACAGTCAGATTTTGTTCCCATTCCGCGTGCGGGTATGTGGGTGGCCAGTTTGGTGCCGGGTTTAGGCCCCAAGAAGGATGACAAACCGCCCAAGAACTGATAGAAAAGGGCATTGTAGGAGGATATCAAGATGACAAATGAAAAAATAAAAACCCGCTATGCCCCATCACCGACAGGTTATCTCCATTTGGGTGGTTTGCGCACCGCACTGTATAATTGGCTTTACGCACGCGCCAATGGCGGTGAATTTGTTATTCGCGTTGAGGATACCGACCGCGAACGTCATGTTGATGCCTCTGTAGATCAAATTTTAAAATCAATGAAACTGGTCGGAATGAATTGGGATGCGGAACCTGTTTTCCAAAGCGAGCGTCACGATCTGTACCAAAAGCACTTTGATAAACTACGTGATGCGCGAATGGTTTATCCTGCCTTTGAAACGATGGAAGAGCTAGAGGCAATGCGCCAGCAGGCTATGA
>CAXGXG010000066.1:0-7371 GCA_964013525.1 uncultured Alphaproteobacteria bacterium
CCTGTCCGCCCTGTTTTTTCAATGAGGCTTCGACAACAGGGTGGCGTGCACCACGAATATCAAAACGTGTATCTTCTGTGACAACGGGGCGGGTGTAATTTTCATTAACCGCTAAAACGGCCAATGCCGCGGCTGTATCAATTTCCGCCAGGGCGTGTGCGGTTTCACAGATCGGGTCTGCCTGTGCCAACACATCTTGAACCAGGCTGGTGTAAATTTCCTGCTCCAGCGCCAGCGCTTTGTCCGCGGCTCCTGTAATTTTGCTTTCTAATTCTGAAAGTTCAACAGTTGTAAAACGCACACTGTTAGCAAGTGTCTGACGGTGGATAAAGATATTGTCATCTTTGGGCTTACCATCTGCCGTCATAAGCTTGTCAGCATGTTGCGAGGTTACTTCAACAAAATAGCCCAATACATTGTTATGTTTAACTTTTAGTGTACTGATATTGGTCTGATCTGCATACTGCTTTTGCAGGGCCGCCATTGTTTTGCGGCTATCATCGCGCAAGCTCAAAAGTTCGTCCAGCTGCGGGGAATAACCGCGTGCTATGAATCCGCCATCGCGGGCAAGGGTAGGCAGCTCATCTTTAAGTGCGCGAGCAAGGCGATTGATCAGCGGGTGTTGTGCCCCCCAAATTTGGAGGGTTTCAACTACAGCCTTCAGGCTGGCTGGCATATCACTTTGATCGTCATTTACGCTATTGAGTAACTTGAACAGCTCTGCAGACTGTCCCAACGTATCGCGTATTGCGGCTAAATCCTTGGGCCCGCCACGCCCAAGCGAGAGGCGGGCGATAGCGCGCTCCATATCCGGACATTGTTTTAAAAACTGACGTGCATCATCCTGGATACGGCTGTTTTTGATGAAAAACTCAATAAAGTCATACCGTTCATTCAGTTTGTTGATGTCGCGTATCGGCGCATTCAGGCGTTTTGCCAACAGGCGGCTTCCCGCGCCAGATACAGTTCGATCAATGGTGTCCAGCAGGCTGCCACGGCGTTTGCCCTGCATGGTTTCGGTCAGCTCTAGGTTGCGGCGTGTTGCGCTGTCGATTTCCATCATTTGTCCGGCAACCAATTGTCGCGGTGTCATGATATGGGGCATGGTGCCTTTTTGAGTTAGGGCAATATAGTCAACCAATGTGCCGGCGGCGGACACTTCAGCCCTGTGAAACCCACCAAATCCTTCCAGCGTTTCGACGCCAAACAAACCCTTTAAACGGTTTTGTGCATTGTTAGCATCAAAGCGTGAATGCGGCTGTATGGTCAAAATTGTCTTGTGGCGTCCTAAAACCTCAAAGTAATCAGGGTTTTGTTGCAGGCGCTCTGAAATGATCAGCTCTTTGGGCGTAATACGATCAAGTGCCGCAGAAAGTCCTGTGGTCGTGACCGGCTGAAGCCAGAATTCACCAGTAGACATATCAATCCAAGCCAGGCCTGTACCGTCATTTACCTGTGCAATACAGGCCAGGTAGTTGTTGGTGCGTTTATCCAGCAAATTATCTTCGGTCAAAGTGCCTTGCGTAACAACACGCACAACGTCACGGTTGACTAGCGCCTTATACCCGCCGCGTGCTTTGGCTTCTTCGGGGGTTTCTGTTTGCTCGCATATGGCGACTTTCAGGCCGGCTTTGATCAACTTGGCCAAATAATTCTCGTATGCGTGAAAAGGGACACCGCACATGGGGATGCCTTCGCCTTTTTTAGCGCCACGTTTTGTGAGTGTGATATCAAGGATTTCTGCGGCCTGCACCGCATCGTCTGCAAACAATTCATAAAAATCGCCCATACGGTAAAAAAGAAGCATATCGGGATATTGATCTTTTAAATCCCAATATTGATGCATCATGGGTGTCAGTTCCCCCGTGGGGCGCTGTGAGTTTTTTGCTGTGTTTTGCATGATTACTTTATACGAAAAACACAAGCCCTACGCAAGGTTTCAGCGATCTGTGTTATCAAAGTTTAAAGGTTTGTGCGCTAGACTTGATGAGATTGATCTTTAGCGGAGAGTTTTATGCCATTTTCACCATTGTCCCTTTCTTTTACCGAACCAGCAGTCAAGATTAATGACACCTTTCGCGAGGGGTATGAGAGTAAGGAACAGATGGAATCACAATGGCATTTTAATGTGTCTTTATACACAAAAGAAGCCACCGTGAACGAGCCATTGATTACAAAGGATTTTGAAACCGGTGAACTTGAAATCGCACGTTTCTACGAGCGTGAAGAAATCGACATGATCATTGATATCAAAAAGCATTTTACAAGCGAAGGCGCTATGCGGCACCGTCATCCGGAGCTGTACGGCGAGGTATCTAACGGGTCAGGCGAAACCAGAATGCGTTTCCCTGACCTCAACCTCGATTGCCCAAAGGATGTGGAGGCGCACCGCAAGTATGTTGAGCAGGAACACACACGCCGCAGAAATCAGGAACTGCAAAGAATGGTTCAAAAAATCGGTGGAATGCAGGCCGCCAAAAAGGATATGGACAAGCCGATTGATTTGCCGGATATCAGCAAATTTGATGCCCCAGCCGAAGCTTTGGCACGCAGGATATATGAGGGCATTACCGAAGGTTTGGAGAGCCGTCTGTCCAAACGCATGGCTTTGCGCCATCGTCCGGCAGCGGTTAGGCGCTCAGCCTAATAATTAAGCCAGTGCATGCCTGCTGCGAAAGGTTAAAAGTTCGGTGAATTAAGCCTGTTTGGCGTTTACACCTGTAGATCCGAAACCGCCAGCGCCGCGCACAGTTTCATCCAATTCTTTAACTTCGTCCCAAACAACCTGTTCATGGCGCGCAATCACCATTTGGGCAATACGCATGCCGCGCGTAATGGTAAAGGCTTCGTTGCCAAGGTTTGCAATAATCGCCTTAACCTCTCCACGGTAATCCGCGTCAATTGTACCGGGTGCGTTTAATACGGTGATACCATGCTTGTAAGCCAATCCACTTCGCGGACGAATCTGTGCCTCATATCCCGGGGGGAGTGCAATGGCAAGGCCGGTTGGAACCAAAGTACGCTCGCCTGGCTGAAGAACCAGGTCCTGATCCTGATCCAAAGCCGCCTCAAGGTCGACACCTGCTGAAAGATCAGTCGCGTACGCAGGCATATTTAAATCAGTAAAGTTTTCAAGCTTTTGGATTTGAACTTTCATCTTTTTCCTCAATATCTTTTTTGGTTTGCGTCAGCTTGTAGCCGGAATGTACCGCAGCAATGCCGGCCGAGAAGTTTTTATAAGCCACACGTTCAAAGCCGACCTGCTGCATACGGGCCGCCAATTCTTTTTGCGGCGGGAATTTTCGAATGCTTTCGATGAGATAGGCATAGCTATCACCATCTTTGGCAATCAACTCGCCAAAGCGGGGAATAAATGCGCGTGAATAAACATCATATGCACCAGCCAAAAGCGGGTTTTGAACCTTGCTGAATTCCAAGCAAAAGAAACGTCCGCCCGGTTTCAATACACGAAAGGCTTCTGCCAAGGCATCATCAATGCGTGTCACATTGCGCAATCCAAACGAAATTGTGTAGATGTCAAAGCTGTTATCCGGATAGGGCAACTTTTCCGCATCGCCCTGTGTCCATGTCAGTCCGTTAAGGATGCCGCGGTCAATCGCACGGTCACGGCCATTGCGCAGCATTTCCGCATTAATATCATAAACTGTGATGTCCGCGCGGCCTGCGGTTTTCTCATGCATACGAAAGGCAATATCACCCGTACCGCCAGCCACATCCAGAATTTTGTTACCGGCTGTCGGGGCAACCATACGAACGAATCTGTTTTTCCAAATGCGGTGGATACCACCTGACATGACATCGTTCATTACATCATAGTTGTCCGCAACGGAGGCGAAGACATCGCCCACCAGGCCGGCTTTATCATCGGCTTTGACTTTTTTGTCGCCGAACCATTCGGATTCTTTATTTTTATCTTGCATATTGGTAGGATGTTGGCACAACACCCCCTTGGACTCAAGCTCTTTAATTAAGGAAATAAGATGGCCCTTATCCGCGCAGTGGCGACAGTCGGCAGCCTGACAATGTTAAGCCGTTTGGCTGGTTTTGCCCGTGACATTTTGATGGCTGCTGTTTTGGGGGCAGGGCCGATTGCCGATGCTTTTTTTGTTGCCCTGAAACTACCCAATGTTTTTCGCCGAATTACTGCAGAAGGGGCGTTCAGCATTGCCTTTGTTCCAATGTTTTCAGGTATGGAAGAAACCAAAGGCACCGACGATGCCATGCAGTTCGCGGCCGAGGCGCAGGCGGTTATGTTGGCCATCCTTTTGCCATTCACGCTTGCTATGATTGCGGCGATGCCATGGATTATTAACATTATAACCCCCGGATTTGCTGATGATCCGTTGCGTTATGATCTGGCGGTAGAGCTGTCTCGCTATACGTTCCCCTATATTTTATTGATGTCTGTGGTTGCGTTGTATGGTGGGGTCTTAAACTCGTTCGACCGGTTTGCGGCCTTTGCCGTCGCGCCCGTTTTCTTTAACCTGTCATTGATTGCGGCTTTGTTATTTTTTACCGACCTCGGCGAAACCCCCGCCCATGCTTTGGCCGTGGCGGTGACAATTTCGGGGTTGGTACAGCTGTTCTGGATGGTTGGGAATGCTGCACGCTTCAAACTTGTAATCCGCATGCGGCGGCCGCGTTTTAATCAACGCATCAAAAAGCTGTTCAAACTGATGGGTCCGGCGGTCTTGGGCGCAGGCGTTGTTCAGATTAATCTGGTTGTCGATATGTTGATTGCATCATTTTTGGAGAAGGGGGCAATCTCGTTTTTGTACTATGCTGATCGGCTCTATCAATTGCCATTGTCTGTCGTCGGGATTGCAATTGGCACAGCCATGCTTCCTATGCTTTCGCGCAAGATTAAAGCCAAAGACGAGGTCGGATCCGTTCAATTGATGCGCAATGCCATATTGTTTGCCCTTGTGATGGCGGTACCATCGGGTTTGGCGCTGATTATTCTGTCTGATGATATTATGATTACTTTGTTTGAACGGGGCGAATTTACCCGATCGGATTCTTTGGCTTCGGCCGCGGCATTAAACGCCTATGCCTTGTCTTTGCCGGCATTTATACTTGTAAAAGTATTCAGTACAATGTTTTTCGCCAGTGAGGACACAAAGACGCCTGTAAAATTTGCGATTATCGGGACATTAACCAATATCGTATTTGGCCTTATCCTCAGTCAGTATTACGGCTATGTTGGCATTGCGATGGCAACGACAATTTCATCTTGGGTGCAAACGGCGCTGCTGATATGGGCGGTACGCCGCCGGATGCCGGACGTCTGGGTTGGGCTAAAAGCCAAGGTTCTCAAAATTGGGATGGCTGCATCCATCATGGCGATTACCGTTTATGTACTGAATGGTTTTTATGTACCCGAAACATTGATTGAGCGTATTGCAAACCTCAGCCTTTTGGTTTTGGCCGGTGTCAGCACCTATTTTGCGATTGTAATGATCACGGGTGTCATGAAAACTTCGGATTTTAAGAGGATTTTTAAAAAGAATTAGGTTAGAATACCTTCTGAAATTGAATGATGGAGCCTCCGAAAAATGGGACGCAGCACACTTGTACTATCGTTAGCAATGGTTTTTGGCCTTCTAAGCGCGCCAGCAAATGCAGATATTTTCGTGTATCACAATCCTGATTACGATTTCAGTGTCAGCTTTCCCGACAATTGGCGTCAAATGAATGTTACGGATCAGGATCAGGTTCGCATTCAGCCTATGCATGGTGATGACAGCGCGCAATGTTATATGCGCGTGGTCGAAGACGGCCGTCTTTTAATCTATCCTGAAAAATACCTTCAAACCGCCAATGCGTTGTTTATGGATGATATGTTTTGGAAAAATGAAGTTTTGCCCGATCATATGAATGCGCGGGTTATGCGTTTTTATGCGCCTGCGGGATTGGGCCCGGCATTTGCAACATCCTTGCAATGGGTCTGGCGCGAACCGACAAACGAATGGGTCGATCAGCCCGAAGACATGAACCCTGTCGGCCTCAGCCCGATTGTGTCAGATGCCCTCGGCACGCCTGAAATGCAGGTCCAGCCAGGAAGCAAGGTGATGCAGGCCATGTCAACGGCGGCTATTTATGGCCCATATCGCTACAGGTTTACATGTCAGGCCGAGGTAGAAGACTTTGAAAAATGGCAGCCCCAGTTCTCGGATATTTTCCAAAGTATTAAATTGGAAAGCAAATACAATCTGTGGCCTACAGGATACTATAGAAACTTCCTCAAAGATTAATGACCGATCAAACCCAAACAGAATTGATCGTTCGCGAAAACGATTACGACCGTTTTTTAACGGCGCTTTTTGCGGATCCGTCAAAACGACAGGACCTTTTTAACCTGTATGCGTTTAATTACGAGGTTTCCAAAACCCGCAATGTTGTGACAGAAACCACACTGGGGTTAATCCGTCTGACATGGTGGCGCGAAGCGATTGAAGAAATTTATGACGGCAAAGAACCACGTGCGCACGAGGTTGTCACCCCGCTTGCCAAAACAATATCCACGCATAACCTTTTGAAAAAGGATTTTGAGACACTGATCTACGCGCGTGAATTTGATTTGGAAGATGTTTTGCCTGCTGACCTGAATGGTTTGGTGAAATATTTACAGTTCACAACAGCCCCTTTGTTAAACCATGTGTCGCGTGTTTTAACCGGCAAGGCCGATTCTGAGAACCTTGAAAATGCCGGCATCGTCATTGGTATGGCACGCTTGTTAAAAGGGGCGCCTTACAGCCTGAAAGACAAGGAATGTTATTTTCCACAAGACTTATTGGAAGAAGCAGGGCTGACGCCGGAAATAATCTATAGTGGAAAGGGGCAAGACGCCTTAAAGTCCGTCACATGTGATCTGGTCTGGCGGGCAGAGGAAGCGTTTAAAGAATTTAATCCTTCCAAAGACATTCGCCCGATCAATATGCATGTTGCGCTGTCCATGCAGCAGCTGAAACAATTGAAATCATATGACTATGACATTTTTCATCCCAAGTTTCAGGCGCCGCCACCGTTTTCTATGCTGCGTCTGATGATGAAACTAATGGCGCGGGATTTTTAATTTCTTTCAACCAGACATTTAAGTCAGCAAGGGCGCGGTCACTCATGGCTTTTTTGCGGTCCCGCCCTTTAACTTTCTTTTTCTTGCCATTTTCACGGACAATCGGCGGAATAGGGGGGAACAGACCAAAATTGACATTCATGGGCTGGAACGTTGCACTTTCCGCACCGCCTGTGATGTGATTGATCAGTGCGCCAAGGGCTGTTGTTACCGGCGGCAATTTAAAAGCATCATCTGATGCAAGGCGTCCGGCCATTAGACCAACGGCCGCACTT
>CAXGXG010000067.1:0-7341 GCA_964013525.1 uncultured Alphaproteobacteria bacterium
CAGGCGGTCAGATCCCTGATGACATTTTTAAACCCCGTGAGGACCAGGACAAGGGCCAAAGCACGGATGCACAACAGCGTCCGCCACAGCCGTCCCCACCCAAACAGGGAAGCCAGCCGGCATCATCGCAACCGGGTGACGGACAGTCTGCACGGCCGCAGGCAGATGCTTTGCCATCACAGGCACAGCAAAACGATCAGAATGCGCCGCAGAATGACCCTGTCCAATCCGCCAACCCGCAAAAACGTCCCGTGAACCCGGACACAGGCAAAACTAAACAAGCGACACAACCTAAGAAGAAGAAATTCTCTTTCAAATCTGCGGGCCTCGGCTCCAAATCTGACACACCCGAACAACCTGCCGCAACGAAAAAGCCTGCGGGTAACAAGGGGAACGTGCCACGTGGTGCCTTGAATGCCGTTGTGACACGTAACGAATATTATCGTGACGGTTACCGCAACCTGATGAAAATTGCCTTTTTGGAAGGCATTATGATTGTCGGGCTGATTGTCGCCTTCGTTGTTTATATGAATGTGCATCAGGAACGTAACCGCTATTTCGCGACCACGGCTGACGGCCGCATTTTGCAGTTGGCACCATTGGATCAACCGAATATTTCCCAGGCCGCATTGATGTCATGGGTATCCCAGGCCGCGACAGAGACGATGACCTTTGGTTTCCACGATTATCAGCGCCGCTTGCAAGAGGCATCGCGCCACTTTACGCGTCATGGCTGGGAAAGCTTTACCAACGCGCTTCAACGTTCACGCATTATTGAATCGGTTGAAACCCTTCAACAGGTTGTAACCGCAACGCCGCGCAGCGCGCCCGTTCTTTTGCAGCAAGGGGTTTTCAATGGCCGCTACCGCTGGGTGGTTCGTTTACCACTGACGGTCACTTATACATCCGGTAACCGGACAACTTCCGACAACTTGGAAGTGACCATTACCATTGAGCGCGTACCAACACTGGAAAGCCCGAACGGCGTTGGGATTGAATCCTGGATTGCTGTCTAGTCCAAATTGTGAGATAACAGGGTATGAATATGCTAAAGCAGGGGTATAACGGTTTGAAATTCAGCGCGCTGACACTGGCAGTCGGGCTTGTCATTGGCGTGTCTTGTGCGTACGCGCAAACCGTAAGCGACCCAGTGGCGCCCGAGGATCCGTTTGCCGCCCTGAACCAGCAGGCACAAACCAACCAACCCCAAGCTGTACAGCCGCAATTTGCGCCCATGGGCAACACCTTGCCCACAGCCAATCAAAACACATTACAGGGATACAGCCTCACCCCTGAAGAGGCTGCCGAGTTGGAAGCCCGCATGGAAGAGCAAGCTGCCGAGCGTGAAGCCAAGGTTCGCGACAAATCATTTGATGCCGCAGTTGATTCCGTTCTCCCTCTCCGCCCTGATGAAATTCGTGAGATGCTGGAATATTTCCGCAAAAGCCGTCAGGCGGCTGAGACACCGATTGTCGTACCTGAAGCCAAAGTTCAGGTGGAAACCATATCTTTAGACCCCGGAAGCATTCCTAGCCTAATCAAATTGGCTCCCGGCCACGTCACAACGCTCAACCTATTGGACATTACAGGCAAGCCCTGGCCGATCCGCGATGTCAGCTGGGCCGGTGATTTTGATATTACCCCGCCCGAGGAAGGCGGACATGTTATCCGCATTACACCACTCAGCGCACATGGTATTGGCAATATGTCCATCCAGCTGGTGGATCTGGCGACCCCGATTACATTTTCTTTACAAACAGGCCTCACGATCAGCCATTACCGTTTTGATGCCCGTATTCCGGAAATGGGCCCGTTGGCCGCTGCCCCGCTTATTGACCAGGGTGGTCTGACTGCGATTGCCGGTGACCGCAACCTGATTTCCTTTTTGGAAGGTGTGCCGCCGGAGGCTTCTGATATGTTGGACGTTCAAGGCGTTGATGCCCGTACCAAAGTTTGGACGCATAGCGGACAGTATTTTGTTCGGACACCGCTTGTCCTATTGTCGCCCGCATGGAATTCAAGCGTCAAATCATCTGATGGCATGAATGTTTATGCCATGAACGAAGCTTCTGTGCTGTTGTTATCTGACAATGGCCGGATGGTTCAGGCCTATGTTGCACCCGCCGAGGAGGAGTACTGATGGTACAGGACGACGATTTCGATCTTGATGACGATATCTTTGGCGATGAGGACACCTCCTCCAACAAAGTTTCGATCAAACAGCTTTGGCAGGACAATCCCGTTTTTAAAATTGTGGTCATTGTGGTCGCAATTATCGCCCTTTATGTCGTCTGGTCCGTTTTCTTTAATGAAGATGACACGCAATTGAATCAATCGCGCGTCAATCAGGCGTCTGATATTACATCCGTCCCGGGTGAAGGCGAATCCTCTCCTGCGTTTCAGGATGCCGTTCGCGAAGCAGACCGCCAGCGTGCTGAGGAAGCCGCCGCCAACCAAGAAAGCTTTACCCCGACCCAAATCGGTTCCAACAATGCCCGCATCAATGCGCCAAACCCGTTCGAAGCCGGATCTGACAACCCGCTTGACACATGGCGCGTCAATTCAGATGCGGTTGATCTAACGGAAAACAATCCCGTTCCGCAAGATCCCCTTGCCACCGAAGAAGAGCTGGCTCCTGTTCTGGAACCCTATGAGGCCCCGCCCCTGACGCCGGCACAGGCACAGGTTCAGCCTCAGGCGCCGCAGGTTCAGGTACCGCAGGTTAATCCGGATATGGTTGGACGTTTTGCCGAACAAATGCGCGTCATTATGGGATCGCGCCAGCCCGAGGCCGCCAATCTTTTGACAACATCTTATCCATCGCCATATCGCCAATATCTTGATGAACAGGCCGAGCTTGAAGCCAGCTATCAGACTGCGCAAAATAATGCTCTGCAGGATCCTATGCTGAATGATCCCACCACCAATGATGAGGCTGCGTCGATCGGTGCCGAAGATAATGAGGTCATCCTGTCCGCAGGGACAGTTTCCTATGCACAGGTCATCAATGCCCTGAATTCGGATCTGAACGGTCCTGTTCTGGCCCATATCCTGTCCGGCCCGTTTGCAGGCGGACGTGCGATTGGCAGTTTCCAGCTTGAGGATGACTATCTGGTTTTAACATTCAACCGTATTGTTAAAGATGAGAAGGTTTATGGGGCAACAGCCTATGCTTTAGATTCAGACACGACCCTGACAGGCGTGCGTTCGGATGTAAACCGCCATTGGATCAAACGTGTATTATTGCCTGCGGCTGCAGAATTTATCGCAGGTGTGGGTGAGGCGATTGCCGAATCAAATGAAACAACCGTTGTTGTTGATGGCGGCGCGGCTGTTACAAACTCTCCCGAACTGGATACAGGCGAAGAGATCGCGGCCGGTGTCGAACGTGGTGCGGATCGTCTATCAAATATCATTGACCAAGAGGCTTCACGTTCGCAAGTCACCGTAACCTTGGAAAAAGGCACGCCAATCGGCATGCTGTTTACAGAATCTATTTATGAAGGGGATGCACAATAATGGCTGATAATGATAAAGAATTCGAAGAAGACTGGGCCAACGATTTTGATGATGGCAGCGACTTTTCCGACGATTTTGAAGACCTGGATGCGGGCGCGCCCAAAAAGAAGAAAAAGGCCCTCCCTATTCTGGGTGGCGCTGTTGTTCTGATGTTGGCAATCGGCGGTTATTATGGGTACAGCCTTATGCAATCCGGCAACCAGAACACAATGACAGCCGGACAGATGTCACAAACCGCACCAGGTGAAATGGCCCCTCCATCCGCTGATCCTTCGGCCGTGAACATTCAATCTGCCCCTACAGAAAACGCCCCTAATGACCTCTCGGCTTATGAGGCCGATAATGCGGGCGAGCTGATCGGTGATGATGCGTTCGGTACAGATGGCAGCCCGGATGTCTTTGGCAACAACGGCTTGCCTGATGATCCTTATGCCGGTTTTGACAATCCTGGAACAGAGGGCGCTGAAACAAGCGCGGTTGAAGTTCCGTTTAACAATGATAACAGTGGTGAAGTCGTTGACATTGAAACGCTTCAGGTCAGCGACCTGACAGGTGAGCCGGATCAAATGACAGCGCCCACTCCGGATGCAGATACAACAGAAGACGAAATTCTGAACGCTTTCGGTATGGATTCGCAAGACAGTACAGATACAGATGCCGAAGTCATTCCAATGGAGCGCGGCCCTGATGCCACAGCCGCACCGGTTGAGCCTGTAGAAATCTCACGCCGCAACCCGCCAAAAGATACGACATCAAATACCAGTCAAATGGCCGCGACTGACACGAATGCCTCCACTATGGGCATGGACAACGCGGATTCGGCACCTGAGATCCAGGCGCAGCCCTCACCGCAAGCTGCCCAAACAACAAATGTTGATAGTGCAGCACTGGCGGAAGTGACAGCTGAAAATGAGGCTTTGGAAAGCGAGCTTTCTGAACTGCGCTCAGAAATGGCGCGCCTCACCCGTCAGATTGATAGCCTTCAGACTGAAGTTCAGAATGCCAAGAGTGAAGCAGCGGCTGCGAAACGCGCGGCCAGCACATCAAATACATCAGCGACATCTACGGCCAGTACATCAAGCCCGGCCCCTGCCCCGACACCGCGTACGGTGGCCGAGCCTGCACGCCCCGCGCCAACGACCAAATGGTTTTTACGCGCAGCTGATGAGAACACCGCTTATATCTCTAAGACCATTGCCGGGGAACTGGTAACGGTTCGCATCGGATCCATGATCCCTGAATATGGTGTTGTGCAATCGATTACACGCACATCAAATGGGTGGTTGATTACGGCGGAAAACGGCACTATTTCACAATAAATGGCCAAAAGCGCGTATGAATAAACGAAACCGAATAGAATCGAACAGTTTTAAAAGCCATTGGAATACGCGCTCTAAACCTTTATTAACACGCAACATTAACCTTTATAAACAAGGGTTTGGAACGAGCTTTTATTCATAATACGCGCCAAAAGTTTGCATTTTAGTAATATTTGTGGTGTAATATGGAATAAGCAATCACAAGAGTGGTTCTGAATGAGGGGCACAGTTTGAAACATTTCTTACATATGTTTTCAGCGACATTGGCGTTAACGCTGTATTCGGGCACAGCCTTTGCGGGCGGTAACTCGGTTGGCGATTCCATTACTAAAGTTGCGGAATCCTTTTCCAATGCTCCGACACTCATCTCTACGTTTTCTTATCTGGCCGGCATTATGGCTGTTGCCTGGGCAATCTTTACCTTTCGCGATCATGTTGATGGCGGTGGCGGCGCGCCCAGCCTATCTGATGCGGTCAAGCGCATGCTGATGGGTGGTGCCTTTTTGGCCTTGCCGTCCGTACTGGATGCAACAGTAGCCACATTGATCGGAACAGGAACATTTGCCAACCAAGGCATGACAGGTTTCACAGGCCAGAATTGTAGCGGATCTGCGGACACACTGGACGCTATGGCCGTATGCTTTATCAGTGACATTGAAAAACCTGTCGGTATGGTCCTAAGCGCATTTGCCTATATCGGCGGATTGATTTTGATCCTGTTGGGTATTTCACGAATTACACGCAGCTACCAAGAAGGCGCCCGTGGCCCGACCGGGATCGGGACAATCTTCACATTCCTGGCAGGTGGCGCATTGATGTCATCCAGTCAGATGATGGCTGCATTTTCAACAAGTATTTTCGGCGATGCCAATGCCGCAACCATGCCTGATTTTACAGGGCAGGTTGGCGAAGCATTGGGCGAGCAAGGTGAAGTGGTTAAAACCACAATCCAGGCCGTTGTCGCCTTTATCGGAATTGTAGGATGGATCGCCTTTATTCGAGGTTGGTTCGTTCTGCGTGCCGTCGCAGACGGAAGTCAGCAGGCCAGCGTAGCGCAGGCTTTGACATTCTTGTTCGGCGGTGCCTTAGCTGTTAACATCGGTGATGTCGTCAATGCTTTGTCGGCAACACTGGGCGGCAGCCTGGGGCTAACCTTTACTTAACCAGATTATGGTAAGGTAAAAATCATTGGACATTAAAGGAGGAACACAATGACCAAAACATTTACAAAATTTTCTACACGTCTCGCAGCAATTGCAACAGTCGGTATCATGACAGGTATGTCTGATGCAAAGGCACAGGGTTTCACAGATATCACAAGCAACATCAATACATCCGTATCTGACGTTCCTAGCCTGATTTCAACAACATGCTACATCGCAGGCCTAGGCTTGGGTGTTGCCGGTGTCCTGAAATTGAAAGGTCACGTTGACAACCCTGCACAGGAACCTCTGAAAAACGGTTTGGTTCGCCTAGGTGCCGGTGGTGGTCTTTTGGCCCTGCCAGCTGTCTTGGACGCTATGATGGGTACAATCGGCGATTCCGGTTCTTTCGGTAACGGTATCGACCTTGGTACAGCTACACCATAATAATTTTATAATTTGAATGAAACCCCGGTCTTTACGGCCGGGGTTTTTTCTTTACAATTAGATTTATGAAACAACGTGCCATCCATTTCGGTGTCGGTTCAATATCAAATACCGGCAAACCCTTTCCAAAAAACCCAGAAGATCTGGATGATGAATTTGTGAAGAAGATTCACGAACGTGACGACAATTCGTGCCAGTTCTGTGGTTTTAAGTCTGCGAAATATCAAAAGGTACAATTTTTAGGTGACAATGCCGAACGCCCTGATGATGCGGATTATGTCACTGCCTGCACCTATTGCCACCAATGTTTTCATTTGGACGAAATTCCCCGCATGCAGTCCGGCGCCTTGATCTGGTTGCCGGAGATTGATCAGGCCGCGCTGAACAACATTGCCCGTGCCATTTATATTGCACGTATTACGCAAGGCCCCATGGCCGATACAGCGCGCGATGCTCTGGAATTTTTAATGGCCCGAAAGGACGAGGCAAAGCGCCGTTTGGGAACGGATGAGCCGCGGATACTTGCCAGTATTTTTCAGGATTTTATGGAAGGACGCGAATATGCGCGCCGTAACCGCCGCCTTGGCGGCTTTCGTATCATGCCGCTTGATCGTCGTTTAGTACGCGAGGGCGAGCTGGAATTTAACCAGTTTCCACAGATGCTGGCCTATTGGCGTTCATCCAACGGACCTTATGGCGGTACACCGCCCCGGCAGTGGACTGAATTGTTTTACAGCGTGAAAGATAAGCTCAGCGCGTAAAAGCGATTGTCATTACACGCCAAACCCTTTACTCTAATAAAAAAGACAAACGCGCTTTCTTTCTATGGGATTTTTCGAAGCATTATTTAAACCAATGGTCATGGCCATGCGCCAGCCTATGGAATCCTTTATCCGTCTGGAAACTGCGGATGA
>CAXGXG010000068.1:0-7333 GCA_964013525.1 uncultured Alphaproteobacteria bacterium
AGTTTTGGCAGAAGTTGTTCTTTCGTCAATTGCGAATAGCATTGTCCGCTCATCCCTTTGCATGCGTTTGATTTCAGCGCAAAATAATCCTGAACGATGCAGGCTTGCTGCTCCAATCCGTAATCGTCAAATGGTTTACCGTCCACCAATTCATAGCGGTAGGCTTTTGCCATGTAATTGAAATGATGTTTCGTCAGCTCCTTCAGCAGCTTGCGACCGAAATAGGCGGGGCTATTTTGATATTGCCAAATGTGGGTCATCTCATGGATGAAAAACGCACGTAAGCCTGTTCTGTCCGAAGTTGTGTAATCCTGGCAATATGCGGATCCGCTAATGTTAATGGTGTTACCCGTGCATAGCCCGCCGTTTTTTGGTTGAAAAGGTTTGATACGACGTGCGGAAATACGCACCGCTTCATAATCAATTGCATCACCAAAAACGGTTTTTGCAAGTTCAATTTCTTCACCCGAAAGTTTGCGGTTTTTACCAGCCATATCAGCCCTTTTTTCATAAATGATTATGCGCATACAGTAGCTGGATATTCTTTTGAAATCAAGCTAAGATAGAGGCCGACGGTACTCACATAGGTCTATCATGTTGAAATATCAATTCAAACCTACATTCGTTTCCACTTTGCTTCTTGGCATCGGGATTATTATTCTGGTCGGGCTGGGGTTGTGGCAACTTGAACGCCTGCAACAAAAAGAACGTGTTCTTTCTACGATTGAGCAGCGCATGAACGAGGACATGATCATCTTTCCCGATGACATTACAGATGTTTCCCGATTTGACTATGCAAACGGAGCGGTGCGTGGGCGGTTTGATTTTGATCACGAGTTTTTTATCAGACCCCGGCGTTTTGAAGGGCAGAACGGCTATCACGTCCTGACACCCTTTGAGCGTTTGAACGGCGATTGGCTGCTGGTCAACCGTGGTTTTGTGGCTGATGATGATGTCGACTATATGCGCAGACCATCAGGCCGGGCTATTATCCTGAACGGTGTCTTGCATGTGCCGGATGATCGCAACCGTTTCACCCCCGCAAATACAGCGGGTGATCCCTATATCTATGCAACGGATATTGATTTTATAGAAAAAGAAAGCGGCCTTGAATTTTCCAGCCCTCTGGTCCTTTACGCAACGGAAAGCCTGGACGGCCCGCCCATCGGTGGTCAGCTGCGCATGGACATTCCGAACGACCATCTGGAGTATGCTTTCTTTTGGTTCACAATGGCGGGGATGATGCTGTTTTTCTATTTTGCCTATTTCGTGCGTCAAAAGGAAGATCATGACTGATATCAAATATATTTCCACGCGGGGACAGGCTCCGAAACTTTCTTTTTCAGATGTGCTGTTAACAGGTCTTGCCACAGACGGCGGCTTGTATGTCCCGGAACGTTTGCCGAAAATTAATATTGAAGATTTTCGTGACAAAACATATCAGGAAACTGCTTATACAGTTATGTCTCAATTTGTCGGGGAGGCGATTGAGCCGGAAGTCCTGAAAAACATTATCACGGAAAGCTATGCCACGTTTGACCACAAGGATGTGGCCCCATTGGTTGAGCTGGATGAAAACCTTTGGGTTCTGGAACAGTTTCACGGGCCGACATTGGCATTTAAAGATTTTGCGCTTCAGTTTTTGGGACGTGCGTTTGATGCCGTACTCGAAAAGCTTGACCGCCATATCACTATTGTCGGCGCAACGTCAGGTGATACAGGTTCCGCCGCAATTGAGGGGTGTCGCGGGCGCGACAATATGGATATTTTTATCCTGCATCCGCATGGGCGGGTATCTGATGTTCAGCGCCGTCAAATGACGACAATCACCGATAATAACGTTCACAATATCGCCATCAAAGGCAGTTTTGATGATTGCCAAGACTTGGTTAAGGGTCTGTTTAACGATCCTAACTTCCGTAAGCGCATTGGTATTTCTGCTGTGAATTCAATCAACTGGGCAAGAATCCTAGCCCAGATTGTGTATTACGTATACGCCTGCAGCCGTTTTAACAGCCCTGTCAGCTTTAGTGTACCGACGGGCAATTTTGGTAATATTTATGCAGGTTACCTTGCGCGTCAGATGGGCGCGCCTATAGAAGGTCTGATCGTGGCTACCAACCGCAACGATATCCTCTACCGCTTTTTCGAAAATGGACAGATGCGCATATCCGGAGTGGAGCCCAGCCTGAGCCCCAGCATGGATATTCAGATTTCCAGCAATTTTGAAAGGTTTCTTTTTGACCTTTTGGACCGGGATGCTGATCAAACGCGCAAGGTCATGGAAGCGTTTCGTAAAAATGGCGAGTATCAGGTTAGCGCTGATGTGCTAAATAAATTAAAACAAACGTTTAGTGCTGAGCGTTGTGATGATGATGCAACGCAAGATACCATTCGCCGCGAATATGACCGTGCAGGATATTTACTGGATCCGCATAGTGCCACAGGCGTTTTTGCGGCACGCATGTGGCAAGATGAAAAGGGTATAGGAAGACCGGTTGTATGTATGGCGACTGCCCACCCAGCCAAATTTCCTGATGCCGTTAAGGCTGCCAGCGGAGTCGATCCAAAATTACCAAGCCGTCTGAGCGACCTTTTTGATCGTGAAGAAGATTTTGATGTTCTATCAAATGATATTGAGGCCTTGAAAGATTATATTTTAGGGCGGATATGATTAAAGCGCTCGACAGTCTCTATTCCTATCTGAAGTATCTTGGCTATGAAAAGGCCCATACGGCTATGACGTATGGATTGCGCGCGCTGTCATACAGACCGGCAAAACCGCCGGCAGATGAACGCTTGATCCAAAATCTTTGGGGGCGTGAAATCCTCTCTCCGATTGGCCTTGGTGCCGGTTTTGATAAAAATGCGATTGCAACAGGTGGTTACTTCCACCTCGGCTTTGGCTTGGTAGAAATGGGCACTGTCACATCCGCCGACGAAGGAAAGGGTCACATTCCAAAATATACGGCCAATATCGATAACCAGTCTGTTAGATATCGCAAGTCGCTCCCCTCAGTCGGGTATGGGGTTTTTGGACGGCGTTTAGCCGCTTACAGATTGGGCGGTAGCAACACATGGGGTCTGGTCGGTGTCAATATTGGCGTGTCCGAGGACGATCAAAATCCAATAGAGGGATTTCAAAAAGGCGTTGCCGCCCTGGGCGGAATGGTTGATTTTATCGTCCTCAATTTGGAAGGGATCATGACAAACACAATGTTTCGGGAGGAGAGCCTGAAACAACTTGAAATACTTATTGAGCAGGTGATGGCCGAACGCGAAGAAATTCCGGAAAGGCTGCCAGCCGTTCTGATCAAGCTTCCGCTGAACTTGCCGCGGGATCTGGTTGCAGACCTTGCCGAAATCTTTAAAAACAACGAAGTGAATGGCGTGATTATCGGAGATGCATTGCCGATGGAATTGGTTCAGAAAAACGGTCAAGATGTGATGCCGGGTGAGAGGCTTGCCGGTGCGCCGTTGAAGAAAAGAGCTTTACAAATGGTTCGAGTTTTTCATCAGTATCTGGGTGATGATGTGACAATTGTCGGTTCTGGTGGAATTATGTCGGGCAAAGATGCGTATGACTTTATCAAGGCCGGGGCCAGCCTTGTCCAGATCTGTAGCGCCCTGATCCTGAAAGGGCCGGGTGTTGCCCTTCAGATTACCAGCGAGCTTTCAGAATGTCTGGACAAAGATGGTTATGAAACAATATCACAGGCGGTCGGGGCCGCGGCACGCGCTGAGAGCGTAACAGGGATATAAAATTAACATGCAAAAATTTCTTTGGTTCATTTCAGTTTTTGTATTTGTGGGCTTCCTCGCTTTCATTGGTTCGGTGACTGCACCCCGCTTTGCCATTATCTTGGGGGCCATCCTTCTGGTGCTTTTCGCAATTGGTTTTGAAATTTATACCCGCCGCGTGCGCGAACGCAGCTTTCGGCTGCAAATGCAAAGGCAGGAGGCCGCCTATACCCGTTTGGTCAGGGAAATGGCGCGCCATCGTAATGATATGCGCCTTTTAAAGGAAGGGCTCGCTGAAACCGGGCGTGTCGCAGCGGCCGCTGCTGACGGTCAGACGCTGGGGGTTGAGGAACGGATGTTAAAGAATATTGCCTCACAGCTTACCAACCTTGGGAATTTGAAAACGGTCGAGGAAAACTTTAGTGACGATGTCACGGATGCTTCATATAAAGATGGGGATGAACATGACGATGATCTGGTTAAATCAGAAGCCCCGATTTTATCGGCCCGCCCTGATCCGGTTTTAAGCACGGGGCCCGCGCCCGATGATTCCGCAATTTTGGAAATGCTTCGCGAGGCCATCGCCGAAGACCGCATTGATGTTTTTTTACAGCCAATTGTCAGCTTGCCCCAACGCAAACAGCGTTTCTTTGAAATGTTCTCACGCGTGCGGCATCAAGGGCGAAGCTATCTACCAGCCAGAGAGTACCTGCACCTTGCCATGAAGGCGAACCTGCTACCGGCGATTGATAACCTTTTGCTGTTGCGTGCCCTGCAGTTGATCCGCGACATCGATCCAACAGGAGAGGGGGTTCAGGGGTATTTCTGCAATATTTCTCCTCTTACGCTATCTGATTCCAAATTCATGGGGGATCTGGTTGAATTTATTTCAGAAAACAGGCAAATGGCTTCGCGCCTTATCTTTGAGCTCAGCTACGACGACCTGCATGACAATAGTTTGATGACGGACGACGTGCGTGAGGTTCTTGATGGCTTGGCGCGGTTGGGCTGTTATTTCTCGCTTGAGAATGTTCACCCACAGGATTACAGCCTGTCCGATTTTGCAGGTACACACATCCGTTATGCCAAAATGGATGCGCCGTCCTTACTACGCTTTATGCGGGAAAGGGGCGGTTTTAGTCGTCTACGCAAAATTAAAGCCGATTTGGATGAGGCCGGGGCTGATCTGATCATTACGCACATCGAATCTGAGCGTGACCTGGTTGAGCTCTTGGACCTTGAAGTGGATTACGGCCAAGGCTTTCTGTTCGGCGAGTCTGAGAAGAGCCTGGTCTAGATCCCCTGATTTTATTAACAATCCATGCCTAATTCTAAACAATTGTTAACTTTTCTTATGTAGAATAAAGTCTGAGAGGATTTATTTAAAATTTTAGATAAATTTGACGATTTTAAGAAATTCGGTCTATAATTATCGAAAATAAACGATTCTTTATATGGCGGGAAATCGTTAAAAAATAAAGGCGGGGCAAGGCGTGAAAAAAAATCTTTCTAAATTTAATGCACCTTCAACACGGTCTGTATTGTCGTTTTTATTCCTACCGGAATTTAAACGCTCTTTCCCGGCGTTTGCGCATATTGGGCCGGTTTTTGTACGAACCATTGCAATGATGTTTGTGCAGGCGGGTTTGCTTCGACCTAATCATCCTGCACAGTTTGCAGGAATGTCTGATGATGTTCCTAAGTTTAAGTTTTCAGAGCTTTTAGGCGAAGCCTGGTATAATTTGCGTACAGGCGACGGCGCAACACCTTACCAATATGGCGCGTTTATTAGTGTTATAATGATGTTGGGGCTTTCGGTGGCTTCTGCATTTTTGTTTATAACAAGTTTCTTTATGAGTACAGCGCAAGCTCAGTTATTTGCCCACCCATCAGGCGAAGATACAAGTGTTGTGGAAAGCGCTACTGGCGGTAGCTCATTTTTTCAAAGCACACCTACCAGCCCGGACCTAGGTATTGATCTGTTGAATAAAGTTTTACGCCAATCCGCTTATGATGTTGGAAAGCCAATGCAAAATGCTTTCGGAGCGTTGATGGAAATCTATAACACGGCGCTGTTGGTGATTGCTTCAATTGTGGTTTTTTGGGCGATTATCTCAATTGTTGTTGATACAGCACGCACTGGCCAAATAGGTGGCGGGCGCCATTCGATTGTTTGGGTGCCAATACGTTTTGTTTTTGCCTTGGCATTAATGATTCCATTAATGAATGGTTTCAATGGCGGTCAAATGGCCGTTATGAAAGTTGCCGAATGGGGCTCTAATTTAGGTTCACAGGCTTGGTATGCATATGTTGAGAGTCTGCAGAGTGAAGCGCTTGCAGGCGTCGGAATGAAATCTGAGGGCGGGGGCTTAGCTCTTGCTTATGCCCGTATGGAGGTCTGTAAGACGGCCTACAACGAATACGAAGCTAATTCGGCATCTGCGGGATCTTGGGTTACCGGTAGAAATGGTGGAACGATTGAAAACCCGATCAACCGACAAGTTAGATACAGAAGCGGTATTTTTGGCGCTGAAAATGTTCCGTTGAACAACAGTGGTTTCTTTAACTGGTTAAGTGAATCCACGCAAAAGGTGATTAACTACAATGTCGGAACTTCAGCAAAGCCGACACTGTGTGGGCGTTTAAATATTGGAAACCCATATAATGTTTCTATTGAAGACGGTACAAACTGGCTAAAAGAAAACATTGGCGGGCAGGAAATCCCGATTGGCGCTGGTGTCGAATTGACACGTAAGGGCACCGTTATGGCACGTGAAGCTCACTATAAGGGTTTTGAAGCAATGGTCCCCGAAGGACAGCAATTTGGTTGTAACTTCGTGGCGCAGTTTGGAACCCTGAGTGAATATCAGTGTCTTGGCGGTGGAGAAGGCTCTTTTCCGAGTGTCGATACGATTAACAGTATGGCTGAAAAATATGAAACAATCGTAGATGCGGGCACACAAGCTATTCAGCAGGAACTGATTGCACATATCGAAAGCCCTCAATTCCTGGAATACGTAAAAACTAAAGGCTGGGCTGGCATGGGTGCGTGGTATCAAACTTTGCAGCGCTTAAACAGCGTCTATGACAATTTCCAAGAATCTACGATTTCCATTATGGGCGGGGACTTGATGGCGATGTCATGGGCCAACCAAGATATTAGCGCGGAAAGAGACCGCGAACGTGATGCGCTTGTTCAACAGTCTTCGGCTGTGTTGGCTAAATTCAATGATTGGTGGCGTTCAGAATCGTTAACAGTCGCCCAAGATACACCTTTGAGCAAAGAGGCCAGCCAAAACGAAGATGTTTTGAAAAATCTGGATGAAGACAACATGACAGCCATGTTGATTGAAACTTTGTTTGGCAATAACAAAGATATTTTCATTCAATATGGTGGAAGTGGTACGCGTTTCTACCCAATGACACAATTGATTATGACGGGTAAAGGCCTGTTGACTGCAGGTATGGGTGGATATGCGGCTATTGCTGTTTTGTCCGGTGCTGCTGGTATCGCTAAAGGTGTTGGTGGCGCAGTGCCTGGTGCGGGTAAAGTTTTGGGAATATTTGCAGATGCTGTTGACGTTATTTTGGG
>CAXGXG010000069.1:0-7268 GCA_964013525.1 uncultured Alphaproteobacteria bacterium
GATTAACGCACTGCATAACGTTGGTCTGGCAACGCTGACGCATACCCCTAACCCCATGAAGTTTTTAAGCAAGATCCTGGGTCGCCCTGGTAACGAGCGCCCCATGATCTTATTGGTGGTGGGTCATGCGGCTCCAGATGCCAAAGTGCCTAGAGCTGCGACAGTGAAAAAGTCGCTTGAGCAGATTTCTTCCTTTTTTGAGTAATCGAGTAGTCATAACCGGCTTATCGATCGCCTTCATACGCGAGTAGTTGCCGCATTAGGGGGATATGTGCGCGTCCCACGAACATCTGCCCCTCAATAAAGAATGTGGGTGCATCAAATAGCCCCTTAGCTTCTGCTGCGCGCTCGAGTGAATCGAGATCCACAATATCTTGCGCTCTCGTCAGACCGCAGTCAGCCGTGATCCGCTCTAAAAAAAACGGGTCATTGATGTCTCTGTGGTCGATCCAATGGGCAGTAAACAGGCTGCTGACAAACGAAGAGGCATCGCCTTCAAGACATGCCAGCCACCGCAACGCATCGCTGGTGTCCATTTGCCCGCGGCTAGGGTCAATGTCCAGTCCGCGTAACTCGGCGTAGTGCTGCTGTAAGCGACGCTCAGATTCTGCTCGAACTCGATGGTGGGTTTGGGTGACCAATTCACTCGCTACCTGAGTGGGTAGCGCACGCTGTTTGCTGCGGTAGGGGTGCCATGTCACAGGCGTTTCGCAGTCAGCTGCAAGTTTGAGGATTGGACTGATGGCGAGCAGACAGTCGAGCGACTTAAAGTCGATGTAGGCAGTAATCATGAAACCACCTCATTACGGACATCCGGTGCCGAGCCTCGTTTGCCGGTGAGCACCCAGCGAATGTAAGGCAAGTGCTCTCGGCCAAAGAAAACACCTTCTTCCAAAACGTAGGTGGGCACGCCGTACATCCCAGCATCAAAGCGATGCGCCAGGATGTTATCGTGCATTTGCCTCCCCTCCCCATTCACGAAGTCATCAAACCCTGCTGATTCGACACCTGAAGCCTCTAGGCAGCGCTTCACGACATTGATGTCTTCGATGTCGAGCTCCCGACGCCAGAAAGGTGGATAAATAGCTTCTAAGTAGGCGGGTACGCGATCTCGAAAGTACAGATTGACGAACAAAATGCCCATGTTGGCGATGCTTGAATCCCAGATTTTCTCGGTACCCTTGAGCATATAGCCTTGCATTTCGGCATAACGCCGAGCGTCTCGGTAAGCGTAGCGAATGGCGTTCCATATCTTGGGACTCCGTCCACTCGACTCGACTACCGCTCCCTTTTCTTTGCGTGCGGAACCGAGATAGCTCGGTATATCAAGCGTGTAAGGGCGCCAGTCGAATCTGAGCCCCAGTTCCTGCTCTAGCGCGAGCGTCGGTTTGACAGAAATAAACGCGTAGGGGCTTTTGACATCAAGATAGACGATTAAGGGGCTGTCGCTTTTAAGAACATCCATGTGGTGGGCCGCTTATTCTTCTTCTGTCCTAGTTTGCCCGTCAAAGGCGACTATGCAAGCGCGGATATCCTGCTACTCTGGAGTTGCATAATAAAGGAGATGTTGACGTGAGCACCGCTGAGCTACTAGACACAACCGCTGACTATCCAAGATTGTTTGAACCGCTAGATCTCGGTTTTACCACCATTAAAAACCGCTCAATCATGGGCTCAATGCACACGGGCTTGGAAGAAATGCCCGACGGATTCGAACGCATGGCGGCGTTCTATGCTGAGCGCGCAGCCGGTGGCACCCGCACGCGCCGTGCGACCAATACGGTGGATAAAGTCTTCGGCAACTTGGGGAAGGTCATAATTTACAACATGCTCAATATGCGGTACGTCCAAACCCCGCGCTGCGATATCGGTTGCGATCAACACGCGAAAGTTCTTTTGACGGTAATTTTTCATGACGCGGTCACGCTTGTTTTGACGCAAATCACCATGCAAAGCTTCGGATGTATAACCGTCTTGACGAAGCTTCTTAGCCATGCGATCAGCACCGTGTTTGGTTTTAACAAAGACAATCACCGATCCCTGGCGATTGTTCAGCTGAGTTGTCAGCTCGTCATATTTTTTTGACTGGTCAATGCGTACGACATCTTGCTGGATGTTTTTGGCAACCACATTAACTTCACCTACAGAAACACGCTTCGGATCGTCCATGTATTTTTCTGTCAACTTAAGGATGTTTTTCGGCAATGTTGCAGAGAACATTAACGTCTGGCGTTTTTCTGGTAAAAACTTAAAGATCTTTTCCAACTGAATTGTGAAGCCCATATCCAACATACGGTCGGTTTCATCCAATACCAAAAAGTTGAAATTCTTTAGCTTCATACTGCCACGGCTAAGGTGGTCGTTGATGCGCCCAGGTGTGCCGACAATCAGACGTGGGTTTGAACGCAGCTCATTCAATTGCTTGTTCATCGGGGCGCCACCGATAATAAAGGCGGTATTGATTTTGCTTTTGTGGCCCAGCAGCTGTTGGGCTGTGTCCATAACCTGTTTTCCAAGTTCGCGTGTCGGTGTCAATACCAATGCGCATGCTTTTGGGTCATTCAGAAGCTTTTCAACCAATGGAATTGCAAATGCGCCTGTCTTTCCGGTACCGGTCTGGGCAGTCCCCATAATATCATTCCCTTTCAGGGCAAGGGGAATTGCCTGCGCCTGAATAGGTGTTGGGGTTTTATATTGCATCTTTTCCAGATTGTTCATCAGGGCCGTGCTCAGGCCGAATTCTTTAAAATTTTTCATCTTGTTTGCTTTCTAATAGTTTGCTCTGCCCAACATGGACATGATTGTTTTGCATAGTTGAATGGGAAATAATAAACAGGATATAGATACGTAAGGCGAAATACGCCTTTTATAAACCCTGAGACACTCCCTCTTTTTCCTATACCTTTATCCTACAGACACACCATCTGCAGGCAGGTCGTTCGATCATTGAAACATTGTTCAAGAAAACGGAACTTTGAAGAGGAAGTGTGAAAACCTTGTTTCACGACCCTGTGTTTGCAGGGCGGACCTGAAGAAAGCTCTTTGCTTTTTAAATAGCATCATTTTCAAACGATGTGTCATATTTAACGTAATTATAAAACTTGTCAAGCGAATTTATTTTAAAAAGTTTTCTGTAGGCTGAAATAAAAGCGTGGGTCGTTACTGGAATCGCTCGCGCGTTCACGCGTTAGGGGGAATGCGGCCGTAGCAGAAAACTTGGCATTATCAAAAGCGTCCATCCGTACACCGAAACCTACAGACGCAACTGATGCTGTACGGTCATTTGCGGCGACAACAAAATCATCGTTCCAAACCTTGCCAACATCATAAAAAGCAAAACCACTGACATTACGAACAAGGTCTGTTTCAGGTTTGACAACATCATTCCATATCAACTCTGCCTGTATGGACACACCCTCATCACCAACGATTTCTGACGGATCATAGCCGCGGCCATTGTAATACCCACCAACTCCAAACTCTTCCGAGCTGAGAAGCGGTCCATCTGAAACCTGCCCTTCAAAGTTGATCATGGCCTGAACAGGACCTTTAAGGGTCTGTATGCGTCGTGCCTGTAAAACAGCCTTTGTAAAGACGAGATCTGCCAAGGGGCGGCTCAGGTTTGGGTCGCCTTGTTCGCTGGCCCCGAAAATATCCAAACCCTGAGATACGGTAAGGTTGGCCCTACTGGCAGCGGGTCCAAATTTGCTATCAAGTGCATTCATACGAACCCCCGCACGAAGAACGCGCAGATTGTCTTCTCTAAAGTCTGGGGCGTTGTTGCTGCTCGTCACTTCGCGCCAATCAAAACCGCCGCGGATTTCAACATTTACATTTCGACTGCGTTTCATTGGGTGACGAATGGTTACACTATACAAGTCTGCTTGGCCTTTAACATCAAATGCAGAGAGGTTGTATCCAGGTTCTGTGAGGACACGACTGATAAAGGCCTCGCCAATGGTCCCTTCGGCGTTTAACATGCGTCTGTAGGCAAGGGCGCCATATAAAAGCTCATATGGACTGCCAGGCGCATAAGCCGTAAAGAGTGATAGACTGTCCGCCCCACCCGTGGGCGAATTAAAGGTTGTGGTACCTGTCAGGTTTATTGGCCCCAAAAACCGGCTGCTGTAATTGTCTATGCGGGCGCTGAACTGGACGGGATCAAAGCTTGTTTTAATATCGATATCAACGGCAGCTCGCATTTCATCTGACTTGGAGACGATACTGCTCGCAGTTAAGCCGGGGATATTATTTATAGTCAAAATGGTTGTTTCAAGGTCGGTTATATTAAAAGCTTCTAAAGCAGAAACTTTGGCGGCATGCTCATTCAATAAAGGCTGAAGATCCTGGCGCTCTTCAGGCGCATAAATGCTAACCGCTCCAACTCTTCCTTCTTGTACGTTAACAACCAGACTGCCGTTTTCTGTGTCTGGATAAACTCGCGTTACGCGCGCAAGGACATACCCATCCTCGCGATATTTTAAGGTAATCATCTGGCGAATGCTTTCAAAGTCGCGATCAGTATAGACCCCCTGATACGGCTTCAGTATTTCATCCTGAAGCATCCTATCGGCATAGACAGTGTTGCCATTAATTTCAAACCTGGGAAGTTGATAGGAAGCACGAGACGAGGCACCCTCGGCAATGTTGGGGGCCGTGTTGTCTTGCACCTCTTGCCCTGTAAAACCGGACGGTAAATTCGCATCGTCTGTCGCTAAGGTCTCGCGGAAACGTTCGCTGATTTGGCCTGGGTCCGTCGTGCCTTGGGCGGTGGCATTCTGGGCAACTGCAGATGTACTAAAAATAAGCGTGAGCGTAAGCGCTAGGAATTGAATGTATGTGCGCGTTTGCATGAGAAAGACTTTCGCGGGTTGGACCGTTCGGATCATGAATATATCAGGGTTTAATAGTCACCGCAATTCGCTTGCACAAAGCCAGCACCTTTAATGGCAGCCAGCTGGCTCCGACGGCTCGTACACCAAATACGTATATTGTTTTCAATGTTTTCATCGGTAACATTGTCGGTTCCATTATCAGAATCGGACGTACCGCTTGTATTATCTGTCGTGTCTGATGCGGATGTCTCGTCAACAATCCCTGTGTCTGGGTTTGTCAAGTTGGCGTTGCCTTCATTTTCGGGATTTGCATTTTGATTATCATTTTCGCGAAGTTTTTCCGTTGTTTCGTCGGATGCGACCGGTGGGGTTTCTTCTGCAAACCCTGGGTTTTCTACAGTTGCAATTGGATCTTGCGTATCGTTTGTAACGCTATCGGCTGTGTTCTCTGCCAACGGATCTGAAGTCTCCGATACAGGGTTATTCACAGTTTCTATGGGTGCAATGCTTTCATCAACTATCAGGGGGGCAGGGCTCTGCTCGGGTTCAATATCAGTGAAGCCGGAAGCGTCACTTTCGTCAAGCGCAACATTCTGTTCAGTCTGTACATCATTTACAGGCTCCACATCTGTATCAAAACCGTCAGAGAGTGCGGGATTTTGGGTTTCTGCGGAATTCACAGTTTCCGGCTGCGATAGGGTGATATCACTATCCATTTCGGAAGGGGACGTAATTGTTTCCTCTGGCGTTACATCCTCCGGAGCTGGGGCTAAGTTTTCACTTATGTTTGTTTCTGATCCTGAAATATTGTCAGGACCTGCGGGGGTTGAATTCACAGTATCAACAGTGGGAGGATTTTGGCCCACAGTATCGGACGGGGCAACGGGGCTCACATTTGTAAACTCAGCTGGTGGGACAACAACAGGCATTGGCGTTGGGGTCGGCTCAACTGGCACGGCCGGAGATACAACTGGATCATTATCAATTCCCGAATTTTGAAAGGGGCGTCCCTTCGCATTTTCCAAAGCATTCTGGTTTGCGTTTTGTGGGGCTTGGGTCCCCGCAGGCGGCGTTTCGGGGACACCAACATTTTTAATTTTCACCAAATCGGTTAAGACTTTTTCTGCAGCCGGGATTGTTATTTGTGTATTCTGAATTTCTGTTTTGTTGTTATCAGTTGTGATGCCCATAGCCTCTGCTTTGGTGTCGTTAACCTCAAAACCGACAAGCTTATTATTATTAAAATAAACCACATTGCTATTTTCAGACCCAACGTTTTCACGAATCTCTACGTTTAAAACATTAGACTCCTCGCGCGCTGGTGTTTTAACGAGGGCACCAAGGCCTTTGTCATCTACAGATGTCTGAACGGCATTTTCCAAAGCGGGATCAGTAGGGGCGTTACCGTTAAGTTCGGCGCGCGTGACAACGTCATCAACTTGAAACTCTTGTGTCGTCACAGGTGCGTCCAAGCTATCGACCCTGTTTTCAAGAGAATCGTAAACTCCCGATTTCTTATCCTTGTTTTTAACTTTCTTTGCCCGGTATTTATACATGTTTTCTTGTGCATCTTCCATTTCAGCATCGCTCATCTGCACATTATAATAATAACCTGAAGGTTGAGTAGACAACGTGTTCATAGCGAACGGTGATGCAGAATACGCCGAAAAAGGCGCAAATAATGCCAGTGCGAAGAGTGCATATAACGAAGTAAATTTTACAGCCATCTTTATTCCTGGTGTTTTTACCATACCGTTTCATAAGTATAAGGGCATCCCCTTAATAAAAACTTAGGAATATCAATAACTCATCCTAGCGGAACAGTAGGAGCGGAACCTTGCAAGACTTAATCAATGTGGCTGTTGTGCTTCCCAGAAGTAGGCTGCGCATGCGCGAATGACTGTATGCGCCGGTCACCAAAAGGTCGATATCGTTGCTCCGTACATATTCTGTTATCGCTGTATCAGGGTCGGCTGCATCTAAACGTTTGGCGCTTACGCTAAAACCGCGATCGCGAAGCTTTTGCTCAGCGGTATCCAGTGCGATGCTATTGTCGGTGCCTACACTAATAATATGGGCATCCACCCCTTGAAGAAGGGGGGAGGTGGCAACATAATCAAGGGCTTTTTGTGCGCTTTGTTTGCCGTCATAGGCAATAAGAAAGCGTTTGATAGGGCGCACATCTGCCGATACAACAAACAAAGGTTTTTCAACGGCACGTGCCGTTTTTTCAAGGTTTGCGCCTAAAAACTCAGAGCTTTGATCTGCGTGTTCACCGCGTTTGCCAATGAAAATCATTTCGGCATCTTGTTCCATAGACTTTAGCGTTTCAACCAGACTGCCACGACGATGTTGACGGGTAACGTGTGTAACGCCTTCTGCTTTCAGTACATCTTCTCCGTGTTGCAGGATCATGCGTCCTTTCTCCATATC